>DATNEW010000036.1 GCA_035606695.1 Gemmatimonadaceae bacterium | reverse complement strand
CCCTTTCGGTTCGCCCTTTCGGTTCGCCCTTTCGGTTCGCCCTTTCGGTTCGCCCTTTCCCAATCACCCCGCCTCCATCCCCCACCCTTGCCCCTAAACTAAATTCCATAGTCATCCATCGCGCCCCGCTCGGACCACGGGGCCCGCGCCCTCCAGAGGACCCGCATGACCACTCAGAGTCAGGTTATGTCCGCCGCGGATGCGGCGAGCTTCATTCCGCGCCATATCGGACCGTCGCCGGCCGACGTGCGCGCGATGCTCGATCTGCTCGGCTACGACACCCTCGACGCGTTGATCGACGCGACCGTCCCGTCGGGCATTCGACTCGACCGGCCGCTGGCGATTCACCGCGCGATGACCGAGCACGAAGCGCTCGCGAACCTGCGCACCATCGCCCAGCGCAATCAGATCTACCGATCGTACCTCGGCCTCGGCTATTACGACACGGTGACGCCGCCGGTGATTCAGCGGAACGTGCTCGAGAACCCCGGCTGGTATACGGCGTACACGCCGTATCAGGCGGAGATTGCGCAGGGACGCCTCGAAGCGCTGCTCAACTTCCAGACCGTGGTCATGGATCTGACCGGCCTCGAGATCGCGAACGCGTCGCTGCTCGACGAGGGCACCGCCGCGGCTGAAGCGATGGCGATGTCGTATGCCGTGCGCGGCAAGCCGGGGAAGGAGACGTACTTCGTCTCGGACGAGTGCCATCCGCAGACCATCGAGGTCGTGAAGACGCGCGCCCACGCGCGCGGCGTCGACGTCGTCGTGGGCGACTGGCGCGAAGCCGCGCTCAACGACGACGTGTTCGGCGTGCTGCTGCAGTATCCCGCGACCGACGGCGCGGTGCACGACTACCGCCAATTCTGCGACCGCGCGCATGCGGTGCAGGCGATGGTGACGGTCGCGACCGATCTCATGAGTCTCGTGCTGCTCTCGCCGCCCGGCGAATGGGGCGCGGACGTGGCCGTCGGCAATTCACAGCGGTTCGGCGTCCCGCTCGGCTACGGTGGTCCGCATGCCGCGTTCTTCGCGACGAAAGATGAGTTCAAGCGCCAGCTGCCTGGACGCATCATCGGCGTATCGCGCGACGCCGACGGCAAGCCGGCGCTCCGCATGGCGCTGCAGACGCGTGAACAGCACATTCGGCGCGAGAAGGCAACGAGCAACGTGTGCACGGCGCAGGTGCTGCTCGCGGTGATCGCGGGCATGTACGCCGTGTATCATGGGCCCGAGCGCCTGCGCGCGATCGCGACGCGGATTCATACGCACGCCGCGACGCTTGCCGCCGGCATCGAGCAGATGGGATACTCGCTGGCGCACGACGACTACTTCGACACGATCTCCGTGGAGCTTGGCCATCAGCCGGCGACCGACATCATCGGTGCCGCGCGCGCGAAGCGGATCAACCTCCGTGCGTCGGGCAAGTCGTGCGTCGTCGTCGCGCTCGACGAAACGACGACCGCCGCAGACGTCGACGATCTGCTCGAGATCTTCGCGACGGGGCATGGCGCGCCGCCGACGGTCGAATCGCTCCAGGAGAAGGTGGATCCGCGCTACGACGAGCGCTTCATGCGCACGTCGCCGTTCCTCACGCATCCGACGTTCAACAGCTATCACTCCGAGACCGAGATGCTGCGCTACATGCATCGTCTCCAGTCAAAGGATCTCTCGCTGACGACGTCGATGATTCCGCTCGGCTCGTGCACGATGAAGCTGAACGCGACGGCGGAGATGTATCCCGTCACGTGGCCCGAGTTCGGGAAGATCCATCCGTTCGCGCCGGTCGAGCAGGCGAAGGGCTATCGCGAGATGTTCGATCGTCTCGAGAAAGCGCTGGCCGAGATCACGGGGTTCGCCGCGGTGTCGCTGCAGCCGAACGCGGGCTCGCAGGGCGAGTATGCCGGCTTGATGGTGATTCGCCAGTATCACGAATCACGTAACGATGCCAAGCGCAACGTGTGCCTGATTCCGCAGTCCGCGCACGGCACGAACCCGGCGAGCGCGGTGATGGCGGGCATGAAAGTCGTCGTCGTGAAGAACACCGAGGCCGGCGACATCGACATGGCCGACCTCGAGGCGAAGGCGAAGGAGCATGCCGAGACACTCGCGGCGTTGATGGTGACGTATCCGTCGACGTACGGTGTGTTCGACGAGACGATCGTCGAGGTCTGCAAGATCGTGCATCGGTATGGCGGCCAGGTGTATCTCGACGGCGCGAACATGAACGCGATGGTCGGCCTGGCGCGTCCGGGCGACATCGGCGCGGACGTGTGCCATCTGAATCTGCACAAGACGTTCTGCATTCCGCACGGCGGCGGCGGCCCGGGCATGGGTCCGATCGGCGTCGCGAAGCATCTCGTGGATTTCCTGCCGACGAATCCGGTCGTGAAGACCGGCGGCGCGCAGTCGCACGCCGTCATCTCGGCGGCGCCGTGGGGCAGCTCGAGCATTCTGCCGATCTCGATGATGTACATCGACATGATGGGCGGCGAGGGCCTGACGGAGGCGACGAAGATCGCGATCCTCAACGCGAACTACATCGCGAAGCGGCTCTCGGCGCACTATCCGGTGCTGTACAGCGGCAAGCGGGGGACGGTGGCGCACGAGTGCATCGTCGATCCGCGGCCGCTCAAGAAGTCGGCCGACGTGGAGGTGGAGGACATCGCCAAGCGGCTGATGGACTATGGCTTCCACGCGCCGACGGTGTCGTTCCCGGTGGCGGGCACCTTGATGATCGAGCCGACGGAGAGCGAGTCGAAGGCCGAGCTGGACCGCTTCTGCGACGCGCTGATCTCGATCCGCGAGGAAATCAGAGAAATTGAATTAGGAATCGCTGATCGCCAGGACAACCCGCTCAAGCATGCGCCGCATCCATTGCTGCGCGTGGCGGCCGACAAGTGGGAGCATGCCTACGGCCGCGAGCGCGCGGCATTCCCGGTGGCCTGGACGCGGGAGCACAAGTTCTGGCCCGCGGTCGGCCGCGTGGAGTCGGCGTACGGCGACCGGAATCTGGTGTGCTCGTGTCTGCCGACGGACGCGTACGCGGAGGCGGTGGCTGAGCGCTGAGCGCTACTGCCCCAAATGCGCCCCATACGCATCAGCATTCATCAGCCCGGCCTTCTCGGCCGCATCCTTCAGGCGAATCTTCACCATCCACCCGTCGCCGTACGGCGACGAGTTGACGAGCGCCGGTTCCTTGTCGAGCCGATCATTCACGGCGACGATCTCGCCGGCGACCGGCGAATACAGTTCCGACACGGCCTTCACCGCTTCGACGGTGCCGAACACGTCGTGCTTGCTGAACGAGGCGCCGACTTTCGGCAGCTCGATGAACACGATGTCGCCCAGCTCGCCCTGCGCGTAGTCGGTGATCCCGACCGCGAACACGTTCGCGTCGTCGGTCGGCTTCAGGTACTCGTGCTCTTCAGTGAACAGTAAGTCTTTCGGAATTTCGGACACGACGTGGCGCTCCTCAGTCGGTGATCGGACGAGCGCGGAGTCTACGTGTCCGGCGCTTACGGCGCAACCGCCGCCGGACGCTCGTTCTGCGCCTCGCTCATCAGCTCCGCCCAGACGTCCTGGACGCGTCGCTCGAGCTGCGTGAGGGTGCCGTCGTTGTCGATCACGAAGTCGGCGCGCGCGCGCTTCAACTCGGCCGGCATCTGCGCGGCGATCATGTCCATCGCTTCGGTCTCGCGCAGGCCGCGGTCCTTGACGAGACGCTCCAGGCGAATCGCGCGGTGCGAATCGACCAGAATGATGCGATCGAAGCGATCCGTCATGTGCCGCTCGAACAACAGCGGAATGTCACACACCACGATGCGATCGCCCCGCTTGCGGGCCTGGTCGACCAGCCGGCCGCGCAGCCGCTCGACTTCGGGATGGACAATCTGATTAAGTTCTTCGAGCTGTTCGTGGTCGGCGAAGACGACGCGTCTGAGCGCCGCGCGATCGAGATGGCCGTCCGGGGCAAGGACGTCGTTGCCCCAGCGGGCGACTATTTTGTCGAACGCCGCGGTGCCCAGCTCGACGGCCCGCCGCGCGAGCACGTCGGCGTCGATGATCGTGGCGCCGCGCTCGGATAGCAACTGCGCCACCGTGGATTTACCGCTGCCGATGTTGCCCGTGAGTCCTACCAGGAGCATTGGGGATTCCTCGGTTGGCTAGCTGGGGCACGCTGCGGCAAGCCCCAACCTACGGAAGCGTTTAGAGAGCGTCAACGCCAAACAGGAGCGGTCGTGGTCGGCACTGATGAGTCGGTTGACAAACATCCGTCGAGCGAAGAGTTCCGCGAACTGGTGCGCCGACAGCTCGAGCTCCTCGGCGAGGATCCCGATCGCGAAGGGCTGTTGCAGACCCCGCACCGCGTCGCCACGTCGCTCGCCTGGTTGACGCGGGGCTACGAGATGGACGTCAATCACGTCGTCGGCGAAGCGCTGTTCGACGCCGAGGGCGCCAGCAACATGGTCATGGTGCGCGACATCGAGTTGTACAGCCTCTGCGAGCATCACATGCTGCCGTTCTACGGCAAGGCGCACATCGCGTACATCCCCAACGGCAAGATCGTGGGACTCTCGAAGCTGCCGCGCATCGTCGAGGTGTTCGCGCGGCGCCTGCAGGTGCAGGAGCGCCTCACGGAACAGATCGCGACCGCGCTCGACGACGTGCTGTCACCCATGGGCGTAGGCGTGGTGATCGAGGCCTACCACCTGTGCATGATGATGCGCGGGGTCGAGAAGCAGAATTCCAAGACCCTGACCAGTGCCGTTCGCGGCCTCTTCCGGTCGGATCAGCGGACGCGCGAAGAATTCCTTACGCTGGCCTACGCGCCGCGTCAACCATAAACCATTATTTGACAACAAGTTATACAGCAGCGGCCCCGCGACCCCCTCGCGGGGCCGCGTTGCGTTCCACCAAAGGGTGACCAAGGTTACAGACTGAGCAGTACTAGTTACGTAGTGATATGTTGTGCCGTCTACGTAACAGAAGGATGCCCATGTTTCCTGCTGAGCCCAATCGTCGAACCGCGATCCGTTCGCGCCTGCCTGCTCGCCGTGGCTTCACGGTCCTCGAGCTGGCGGTCGTCATGTTCGTCACTGTGCTCGTCGGCGGACTGTCCTTGGGCCGCATCCACGACATCATGAATCAACAGCGCGTCTACCGTGCCTCGGCCGTGATTCGCACGAACGTCGAAGCCGCGTTCGCGCTGGCCGCGCGAAATCGCCGGCCCATTCGTATGAGCTGGGACGCGAGCAAGTCGCAATTCAACGTCACCGACCGCGCCGGGACCACGGTGTTTCGTCACGTGAGTCTCGGTCTCGATCCGTATGGTCTGCCGAGTGGAGCGGTCGCGTTCTCGGAAACGCCGATCGAAGTGTTCTCCAACGGCCTGGCGAGCGACACGCTCGTGATCACTCTCTCGGCGAACGGCACGACGCGCACGATCCGCGTCTCGCGCGCCGGACTGGTACAGTCGCAATGAAGCAGACCAGGGAAGGCTTTTCGCTCATCGAGATCATGGTCGCGCTGACCATTCTCTCGCTCGTGCTCGTGTCCCTTGCCCGGCTCGCGACCATCGTCGCGATCCGCGGCCGCGACAACGACACCTATGCCAAGCGCTCCGCCGCGCTTCTCCAGGAAGCCAACAAGTTCGGGTCGATGCCGTTCGCGAGTCTCGCGAACTTTCCGACGAGCGACAAGTCGTTCACGAGCGGCGACTTCTCGTACACGCGGAAGCTCACGATCACGAACGTCAACGCGCAGCGCTACACGATCAAAATCGTCGTCGCGCCGACGAACACGGCGATCGCCAAGGACTCGGTCATCATCGATCGCACCGCGCCCGCGACGTCGAGCGTCCTCTGCAAGGGATGTTGATGATGACGCGCACGTCGACCACTCGCCCCCCCGCACGCAGCGGCTTCACGCTCATCGAAGTCGTGATCGCGCTGACGATCCTCGGGATCATCGGCGTGGCGGCCACCAAGCTGCTGACGGCCCAGTCGCGCTTCTACGACAAGCAGACGAACCTGCGCAACGCGCGCACCATCGCGCGCAGTTCGATGAATCTCATTCTCTCCGATCTCCGCATGGTGCAGGATTCCGGCGGCGTCGATTCGGCGACGGTCGACGGGCGATTGATGCGCGTGGTCGTGCCGTATCGCTTCGGCCTCGTATGCGGCACCAACGGCTCCGTCACGACGGTGAGCATGCTGCCGAACGATTCGGCGACGAACGCCATGTCGGTCTACGCGGGGTTTGCGTTTCGCGATCCGACCAGCGGTCGCTACGTGACGGTGACGCCGGCGAATCCCACGGGCTCGGATCAACCGGTGGCGTCGGTGTCGCCGAACACCTGCACGGGCAGTGGCGGCGGTCAGGCACAGATTCGCACGTTGTCGGTCAATGGGCGCTCAGGCGCGATTCTCGACCTGAAGGCTCCCGGACCGACCGGCGCGGCGGCGACGGCGCCGGTATTCCTCTGGCAGCGCATCACCTATTCGTTCAAGGCGTCCGGTGCGTTTCCCGGATATCTCGGCCTGTATCGCAACGTGCAGGGTGGAACCAACGAGGAGTTGCTCGCGCCGTTCGATTCGACCGCGCGCTTTCGCTACTACGTCGCGGGCGACGATACGTCGCGGACGACGGTGCCGTCGGTCGATCAGATCCGCGGCGTCGATCTCGTGCTCAATTCCTTGAGTCCCCGCGCGACCTCCGACAATGCCGCCTCGCATGCGCCGTCCAAAATGGTGACGTCGGTGTTCTTCAAGAACGTGCGTGCGTACTAATAGGAGTTTTCTTATGACCCGACTCAAGAACCGGGACGGCTTCGCGCTGCCGATGTCCATCCTGATCATCGCGGTGCTGACGGCCGCCGTCGCCGCGTCGTTCTCATCGACGACCGCGGAATATCTGACCAATCGCGCCGAGCGCGGCACCAATCGCGCTTATCATCTCGCGGAAACAGGGCTCGAGCAGTTCATGGTCATGCGCGGCACGACCGGTTGGTGCCTGCACTGTGGCGACCCGATCGCGGTCGATTCCGAATGGACGCGCGTCACGCTGCCGGGCGGGTATGCCGACGTCGTTGCCGTGAAGGTCCGCCCCGCGATCGATTCGACGACGCCGGCGTTGTTCTTCATTCGCTCCAAGGGCGTGGACACGTCGGTGCAGATTGGCGGCGCGGGGAACGGCACGTCCGCCGAGCACACGGTTGGCGTCTACGCCAAGTGGACCACGGCGACGATGAAGGTCACGGCTGCGTGGGTCAGCCTGTCGGGTCTCGTGAAGAATGGAACGGGCACGATCGACGGCACCGACTTTTGCGGGCAGGCGCCTTCGGTTGCCGGCGCGCAAGTCGACAAGGGCGATCTCATCGTCAACGGCGGCGCGTCGGTCTTCGACGGAAGCCCGCCGGTCGATACCAGCCAGACGTTCACGCAGCTCAAGACGAACACGCCCATCGACTGGGACGGCATCATCAATCAGAACTCGATGCCGGCGGACATCACGATTCCCGGACAAGCGTTCCCCTCCGCGGCGACGTTCGCGGCGGACACCAATTACTGGCCGGTCATTCGCATTCACACGAACGGATACAGTCTGCCCAACCAAGGGCGGGGCATCATCATCGCCGACAGCGACTTCGCGATCAGCGGCAGCAACATGTGGGCGGGCATCGTGCTCGTTGGCGGCACGCTCACGTCGAACGGCAACAACACCACGTACGGCGCGACGCTCAGCGGCTTGAACTTCCTGCTCGGCGGCACGCCGTCGCCCAGCAAGGTGGACGACTCCGACGCCAACGGCCAGAAGACGTACGTCTACGACTCGTGCTCCGTCTCGAAGGCGTCGTCGCGGCTGCGAAAGTACATCACGATCCCGAACTCGTGGAGCGACAACCTGGCGTCCTGGTAGACGCCGGGGCTCAGCGCGGAAGCCCGCCGAGCGCCACGCGAACGGCCTCGGCGTCGCGTGACGCGCCGAGGGCATCAAATAACTCTAATGCCCGCTCGAGCCAGCGCCGCGACTGGGTCGTGTCGCCGCGATCGGCCCACGCGAGCCCGAGATCGAGCGACGATTCGGCCTCGAGCAGCTTGCCCTGCGTGCGCTTGGCCAGGCGCACCGCTTCGTGCAGCGCGCGCTCCGCTTCTTCGTAGCGGCCCGAGAGACGGAGTGCGCGCCCCTTCCATCGTAGCGCTTCGCCGCGGCCCGCTTCGTCTCCAAGCTCCGAGAAGATCGACAGTCCCAGGTCGGCGCTCGCGATCGCTTCCTCGTAGCGCTCGCGTCCGCAGTGCAGCTCCGTGCGGTTCATGAGGACGTGGCCGATCGACTGGCGGTCGCCGAACGACTCGAGCAGCTGAAGACAGCGATTGTACGCGTCCTCGGCATCGTCCCAGCGGCCTTCGTCGGCGTTGAGCATGCCGAGGTTGTGAAGCGCCATCGCTTCGCCGCGGGTGTAGCCGGACTGCTGAGACATCGCTCGGCTGCGCGCGTAGTAGCTGCGCGCCGCGTCGAGATTGCCCTCGATGTTCTCGATGGCGCCGAGGTTGAGCAACACGCGGCCGCGCTGCACGTCGTCGCCGGCGAGCTCCAGCGCGATGGCGTAGCACGCCTTGGCTTGCGTGTACTCGCCGCGCGCGTGGTGGACGACGCCCAATCCGTTCTCGACGCGCGCCCTCAGTTCCTTGAGGCCATGCTGTAGCGCGATGGCGCGCGCCGCCTCGTACTCGCGCGCCGCGTCGTCGAAATGGGCCTGGCGCCAGTTGACGCGGCCGAGATGAAAGTGTGCGTCGGCGACCACGGAGGGATCGTGGTCGCCCAGCGCCGACGTATATGCAGCGGAGGCCTCGAGAAACTCTCCGGCGAGTTCCGAGGCCTCCCCTGCGACGATCGCGTCGCGACTCCCCATTCAGGCGGTCCGATCAGACGTCAAGAAGGTATCCGGAGAAGTGATCCAGCGGCGCGGCGATCGTATGCCACCACGTGGAAAAGGTCGCCTGGATGTGCTCCTGAAGTCCATCCACCTCGTCGAGATAAATCACGTTCGGCACCGTTCCGCAGCTCGACGCGTCGAGCACGAGCCCCGCGGGCTTCCGGAACTGCAGGCCCTGCGGATAGAAGTCGATGCGTAACGTATTGCCCGCCGGCACGACGCCACTCACCGTGACGTTGCTGTCGAGCGCACCGGGCGGAATGATGAGGCGATGCGGGCCGACGTTGAGCGTGCCGCCGCTCGGTCCGATGATGGCGGAGCCCTGAAGCGGCGCGTCGACGTTACACGCCAGCGGTTGTTGATTCGATGAAGAACTGTTCTGCGCCTCGCCCACTGAACCGGGCACCGGCGTTCCGTCATGCCAGTCGCCGCCGTACGCGTGCGACGCGGTGGCGGTCGTGATCGCGCGCGGAGCAGTCGAGTCCGTACTACTGCATGCGGCGAGCGTGATCGCCGTGCAGGCCAGGATGAGGCGGCGTCGCTTCATGTGTGAGAAACCTCGGCTCGTAGATGAAGGGTATCAGACCGCGAGCGCGAGCTTGCGCTTGCCGATCCGGGTGGTTGGAGTTTGCTCGCGGTTCACACTCGTTTGACGAAGCATGGCGCGAATCACGTACGCCGCACCGCCCCGCGCGCGAATCTCGTGCGGGGCTGCGTGCAAATACCGCTGGCACGTGTTGCGGAACGCACTTCCCGAAGGAAAGTCCAGCGCCGCGGCGATCCGATCCGCGCTCCGATGGCGATCTTCGAGCAAATGCGCGGCCACGATGAGGCGTCCCCACGTCAGCAAGCGCTGCGGCGGCGGAAAGCCCGCCGACGCAAGCCGCTGCGAGACCGTACGTCGGGGCAGTGCGAGCAAGCGCGCCAACTCTTCCGGCGCCAGGCGCTCGTGTGCGCGGGTGACCGAGAGCAGCGCGGCGTCCCGTACCGTGGAGTCGACGCCGCTGAGCGATTGCGCGACCACCGAGCTCAGGCTGCGCGATTCGGCCTGTTCGACGAGTGCGAGGAGTGCGCGCGGCGAGTCGTCCTGATCGACGATGACGAGTCCGCTCATGCCCTGCCGGCCGGCGTCGAAGAGGTCGTGGGCGCGCTCGGGGGAATACGAGACGTAGGCGATGAGCGTGAGCCGCGGCAGCCGCTGCTTGAGCTGGCGAATGTGCTCGAAGTTCGCCTGCCCGTGTGCGAACAGGTCGATGACGGCCAGACGAACCGCCTGCCGTTCGCACGCTTGCATGAGAGTTTCCCAATCATCGCATGCCACGACCTCGTGACGGTCGCGGATGGCCGTTCGGAGCCGTTTGACTTGTGTTGCGTTAGGCAGGAGCGTCGCAATGACTCCCATGAAACCTCGGTCGACGACCGCGAGAAAGTGTAGCGTCTCCTTACAGGGACTTTATTCGCGCTCGGTTGTCACGTGCAAGGCGCAAGACCGCAGAATATGACGCTTTCTGCCGAACCTGTGATGATCAGTGTCACACGTCCGCATAGCCTCTGAGGCCATGTTGTCGTCCTTAAGTAAGCAGCCAGGCCAGAGGATTTCATGGGTCGCAATCATTTCGCAAGACACATCCCACGCGGTGGTATAGTGGCGCGTCGCACGGGCTTTACGCTCGCCGAGATCATGGTGGTGGTCGTGATCTCGGGAATGATGATCGCGATCGCGATCCCGCGGATCGACACGACGAAGATCAAGGCGGACGCCATCGCAACCATCGTGCGCACTACGCTGCAATATGCGGAGCGCCAGGCGATCACGCGACAGCATGATATGGTCGTGAGCTTCGACACGACGGGCGAGAAGATCCGCACGTTCTGGGACATCAACAATGACGGCAGCTTCGAGAACACTGAACGGGTGAGCCTTCGCGGGCTCGACGTCGGTGTGTTGTTCACCGATCCGTCGGTGAGCGGCATTACCGGATCCCAGATCACGAACCCGGTGTCCGGCTCGAACATCAGGTCGCTGAACAACTGGCCGACGATCACGTTTCACCGCGACGGCTCGGCGAGCACGGATGCCGAGATCTACATCAAGGTCGCGGGACATGGACCGCCGTGGTATCGCGCGGTGCGCGTCACGCAATCCACCGGGCGCGTGGACTGGTACCGACTGAACACCTCCACTAACGCCTGGGCGCAGGCCAACCAATGACGACTCGTCCGAATTCGTCCGGCATGCCTACGCGCATGCGTGCACGCGCCGGTCTGTCGCTGGTCGAGGTCATCGTGGCGCTCGCCATTCTCGGCGGCGTGCTGATGGCGCTCGGCATGTTTTCCGTGCGGTTGTCGCAGTCGACGTCGTCGTCGCGCATTCGCATCGAGGCGGCGCAGCTGGCCGCGGATCGACTCGAGGCGGTGAAGAGCGCACCGCGCTACACCGCGATCGAAAGCTTGTACGTCGCGACCGAAGCGGTTGTCGGCGGACACCCCGGATTCTCGCGGCAGACGTGGGTATCGCGCGTCGGCGGTGCCGCTTCCGATACCATCGACTACAAGATCGTCACCGTGCAAGTCGCCAACTCGCAGCTGACCGGCAACGTGCGCAAGACGACGGTCATCGCACCATACTGACGGAGGCACGCGTGATACCCAAGGCATCTCGGGCGCCCGCGGCGCCGCTCACCCTTCGCGCACGCCGCGGCTTTACCCTCGTCGAAATCATGCTCGCGATGACGCTGATGCTCACGCTCATCGGCCTGAGCACGCAGCTGTTCCGCAAGCAGGGCACGTTCGTGTCGGCGCAGACCGGCCGCCTCGACGCACAGCAGAATTCGCGCTTCGCGATGTCGATGCTCGAGCGCGAGCTGCGCGTGGCGGGCGTCGGTGTCGTGGATGCGCAGCCGCTGCTCGTCATGGCGAACACGCTCGGCATCACGTTCAACGCGGATCTCGTCGCGGCGGACACGGGCGATCTGGGCGCCGTGTACATCAATCCCGACGCCGACTCGGCATCGATCGACGTGTTGCGGAACAACAACAAGATCACGCTGCCCGGCACCTCGAAGCAGTATCCGGACAGCACGTACATGTCGAGTCCCGGCGTGCCGAGCAATGCGGAGACGATCTCGTATTACCTGGTGCAGGATTCGACGAGCGGGCACTCGCACGAGTACGTGCTCTGGCGGCGCGTGAACGCGACGACGCCGCGTCTCGTCGCGCGCGGCATCATCTACAACGGCGCGTCGGACACGATCTTCCACTACTTCAAGTCCGACACGCTTGGCAATCTCACGGAGATCTCGCCCGCGGCACTGCCGCTCGTTCATTCGGCGCCGATCCATGGCTCGCAGGCGGACACCGGCAAGTCGGCGCTGACGGACAGCATTCGCCAGGTACGCGCGCAATTCACGAGCGTGTTCCGCGATCCGCGCACGCCGAAGGACTCGGTGCTGCGGCGGTTGAATCTCACGATCAAGCTGAAGAACGCGGGACTCATTCATCACTCGACGTGCGGTAATCCGCCGCTCGCGGTGGCCACGGTGACGGCGGTCGTCACGGCCGCGAACGGTACCACGATTCCGCAGACGTACGTGACGGTCGGTTGGGGGAGTTCGACCGATGACGGCGCGGGCGAGAAGGATGTCGAGCGGTACGCGGTGTATCGCCGGCTGCAGGGCACGACGTCGTTCGATCAGCCCATCGGCAGCGTGCCGGCGGGCCACTCGACCTACGCGTTCCAGGATTTCGATCTGATCAGCGGTCAGAAGTGGGAGTACGCGGTATCCGCGCTGGATTGCACGCCGTCGAATTCGCCGGTGACGATCTCGTCCGCGGTCACGATTCCGTGAGGGTGAATGCCATGACTACGCATCGCAACCGATCCGGGCGCGCTCGGCGCCGCGCATTGAAGCTGTCGCTTCGCGCGCGCCGTGGTGTGGCGCTCTTCATCTCGATGTTCTTCGTCGCCGGCATCGGCGCGCTCGCACTGTCCGCCATCTATCTGACGGCGAACGCGACGCTCCTGAGCAAGACGTACGAGAAGGAAGACGATCTCAAATACATGTCCGAGGCCGCGCTGGCGATCGGCAAGGCGGAGCTCAACTTCAATCCCGCCGCGCTGCCGAACACGAGCTACGTGGCGCTCATGACGAACAAGACGCTCAAGACCGCGGACAATCAGAATGTCCCCGGCATCACGGTGAATCTGTGGGCCGGGCCGTCGGGCTCGACGAGTGGTCAGTTCGGTCGCTTTGCGAGCATCGTGGCGCAGGCGGTGGACGCGAACGGCACGAGCTTCGTGCGGCGTCTGGAGCTCACGCAGGAGAGCTTCGCGAAATTCGCCTACTGGACGAACAGCGAGAACAACGCGGCGGGCGGCACGATCGTCTTCGCCAACAACGACGCCTTGTGGGGTCCGGTGTGGTCGAACGATACGATCAACATCGCGTCGTCCGGCGCGAACTTCCACGACGACGTCGGCACGGCGGCTCCGCTCATCGTCGGCGCCAGCTACGGCACCTTCGCCAAAGGCTACCAGGTCAAGCAGAAGAAGATCAGCCTGCCGACGCTCACGACGTTGAGCAGTCTGTCACCGCTCGCGACCGCGAGCGGCTACAACTTCACGACGGCGTACACGGGCGATGCATCGGGCGTGTTGATGCGCATCGAGTTCCTGTCGATCGACTTGAACGGCGACCACGATTCGACGGACACGGACGAAGGTTTCTTCCGCGTTTACAAGGCGACGAGCAACAACGACTGGCTGCGAGCCGACTGGCCCGGTACGGAGACCGCGCTGCCCGATCCGACGAAACTGATCAATTGCGGCGACTGGCATGCGGTCGCTGGATCGGCGGACCTCAAGTTCTTCCCCTTCTCGGTGCACGTGCACGCGGTTGACGGGCACGGCAACACGATCAACAACTGGTTCGATACGGTGACCGCGGGCGGCATGAACGGCGGTGTGAATCCGGCGAACGTTACCTCCGCGCATGCCGAAGGCGACTCGCTCACGGCGAGCGACGACAAGCTCACGGGCATTCTCAAGCATGCGAATGCGCGCTGCTACCTTGGTGGCGATCCCCACCTCGTGGCCGTCGCGCGTACGACCGGCCTCGGGTACACCGTGGACAAGATTCACAAGGGCGGCGACGACACGACGTTCACCGCGACCGATCAGTATGGCGCGTGGCAGACGTGGGGTGGCAGCGTTCCGGCACCGATTACAGCGTTGCACCGACCCGACGCGAGCTACTTGTATCCGTTGTATCGCGGGTACAACACCAATACGAAGGGTGTGATCTACGTGAGCGGCACCGTCGGCATCAGCGGCGTGCTGCGCGGCGACATCACGCTCTATACGCCGCACTCGGTCGTGTACCTGGACGATGTGCGCTACGCGAACGATCCGGCGAATGGCGTGTGCATCGACATTCTCGGAACGATCTCCGGCGAGAACAGTTACGTGGCGTACAACTCGATCAACTCGCCGCCGCCGATCAAGGTCTCGAGCACGCCGAATCAATACCGCAGCTTCGACGATACGCCGAGTCTGGATTTGCACGACGTAGTGATGGCGCTGGGAACGTCGTTCTCGGTGGAGCACTACGACCAGGGTCCGCAATCCGCGATCACGTGCGGCACGACCACGTCGGGCCGCGGCTGCTTGAACCTCACGGGCGGCTTGATTCAGAACAATCGCGGCGCGGTCGGATTGACGAGCGGCGAAGGTTACATCAAGCGATACAGCTACGACCGCTGCGCGGTGTCGAATCCGCCGCCGTATTTCCCGACGACCGGGCGGTTCCTGGACAATCGGTACTACGAGTACGATCCGGTGAAGTTCAATGTGACTTCACTGTTTAAGAGTTTGGTACCGCACTGATTCAGCGCTGCGCGCGGTGCGGCCGCTACGCGATGGTGTGGCCGCGCAGCGCGCGTGGCCTCACCGCCGCGCGCTACAACAGCCGAACCTGATCTTCATCTCGACGCGGCACCGAATGGCATGCGCGGCACCGCGCCTCGTACGACTCCGTGCTCCCGACCATGATCGTCGGTGAGTCGTACCGTGCGGGCTTGCCGCCAATCAACCGCTGATTCCGACTCGCCGGATTGCCGCAGATCACGCAGATCGCGTGCAGCTTGTCCACGACCTCGGCGACCGCGAGCAACTGCGGCATTGGGCCAAACGGCTCGCCGCGAAAATCATTGTCGGTGCCGGCGACGATCACGCGCACCCCCTTGTTCGCGAGAGACGTCACCAGCGGCACGATCGAATCGTCGAGGAATTGCGCCTCGTCGATCGCGACGACCTGTGTGTCGGGCAGGAGGGCCTGCGCGATCTGCTCCGGTGTATCGATGGGAATCGCCTCGACGGTGCGGCCGTCGTGGCTCGACACGTGATAGATGCCCGAATACCGCTCGTCCAGGTGCGACTTGAACACCTGCACGCGCTTGCGCGCGATGATCGCGCGGCGCACGCGACGAATGAGCTCTTCGCTCTTGCCGCTGAACATCACGCCGCAGATCACCTCGATCCAGCCCGCGCTCGCGCCGGCGAAGTAGCCGTCGGAGATCATTTCGGCGGGCGGCGGGATGACGGTGATGAACGATCCGAACGCTCGCGACGCGGACCACCCCGTGCGTCACCGCGCGCGTCACCGCGCGCGTCACCGCGCGCGTCACCGCGACCGCCTCCGCCGCGCGGCCCACGTGCATCGCCACCGCCGCGCGGACCACGCGGGCCACGAGAATCGCGAGAATCGCGAGAATCACCACCGTCACGGCCGCGGCCCGACGGGCGACGCTCGTCACGCCCACGCGACTCGCGTCTTCCTTCGCCGGACGGCTGCTTGTCGAGCCGCACCACCGCGCGACGCCCCTTGATCTCCGTGCCGTTCACTTTCTCGATGACCGTCTCGGCAACGGTGGCCGAGATCTCGACGACCGAGTGCGACTCGCGCACGTCGACGCGGCCGATCTCGCCGCTGCTCACGCCGCCCTGATTCGCGATCGCGCCCACGAGATCGCTCGCGCGAACGCCGTCCCGGCTTCCGACGCCGACGAACAGTTTCGCCATCGACCCCGGATCGCGCTGCGAGACAGGGACCGCGGCAAGCGCGGAACGATGCGCATGACGCTCGCGCTCGAGCATCTGGAGCAGCGCCGCCGCGATCTCGATCCCATCATAATCCTCGAGCAGCGGCTCGAGCGACAGGAGCTCGCGCCCGAAGTGCGCGTCGTCGAGCACGCGACGAACGTCGACGCGTACGCGCGCATCGTCGTTGCGCGCGCGTTCGCCGGATTGCGCCAGGGTCAGCGGCTTGACGTTCCCGCCCGCGGCGAGCGCGCGCAGGCTGGCGAGCTGTCGCGGCTGCACGAGCGCGATGGTTCGTTTCGCGGCGCCGGCGGCCTCGCGCAGCTCCTCGCGCGACGCAGGCAGATCGAACAGAATCGCGAGCTCGATGCCCGGCGACGCCGCTCGCCCCACGTGAACGCTCTCGTCTCCCGGGCCCGACGCGCGCAGCATGTCGCGCACTTCGCGCTCCGCATCGTTCTCGCGCACGAAAATCAACGCGGACGCCGGATCGGTTTCATCGAGGGCACGACGCAGCGCGTCGAGTCGGGCATGATACGACACCGCGACATACTCGATCGCGATGGGCGCGCTGCCCTCGGCCCCCGCTCCGGCCGAGGCGACGCGGCGCGCGCGGCGCGCATAGCGCTCGACGAGCTCCTCGACACCAGGCGTGATCTCGGACGCGACCATCGTGCGCGTTGCTTCCTTCGGCACTTCGATCATCAGGGCTTCGAGCGAGCTGGTCTCGCCGCGCGTCAACAGCTCGTCTACCCAGGCGATGCAGATCGCGCGCACGGGTTCGAGCTTGAGTGCGGCCGAACGAAGCAACGCAACGAGTGTCGACGGATCGCCGGCGAGAATCTGCGGCCGCCGCAAACGAACCAGGCGGGCGGCGCGGGGGGCCGAAGTCGCGGCGACGATTTGAATCGCGCGATCGCCGGCCAGGCGAACGGCGGCCGCTGCCGCCGCGGCCGCGGTGTCGGAATCCGGGGTGACGACGAGCAGCTGCAGCTCCGGTCGTTCCGCGTCGAGCCGTTCGATCAACGGCTCCAGGAATTGCGCCATCGACGCCCAGTCGTGCGGCATGACGTACATCGCGTTCGAGTTTCTCGACACTCCCGCCGGAGCTGTCGTGCCTTCACGTGCTTCTGAATCCACCCGTGCATCCCCCGAATCCACTGTCAAACAGTCGTCGAGCGACGGGGCTGTCGTCGTGCCCGCGCCACTCGTAAGATGTGAATTATAGCCGCCGCCCGCCCTCGTCCCCACCGCCCATCATTCATGTCGAGCTACGCTCCATCGGCCAACGTCGCCGAGCTCCGCGAGTCCGCGACGATTGCCGTGTCGGCTCGCGCCAAGGCGCTCAAGGCGATGGGACGCGCGGTCATCGACCTGGGCGCGGGCGAGCCCGATTTTCCGACGCCCGCGTACGTCATGGACGCGGCCCAGAACGCGCTCGCCGCCGGCGCGACGCGATACACGCAAGTCGAAGGCATCTTGCCGCTGCGCGAGATCATCGCCGAACGCGCGCGCGGAACCCGCCCGGGGGCATCGCTCGACACTAGCAACGTCATCGTCACCTCGGGGACGAAGCAAGCGTTGTTCAACGCATGCTTTTCACTGTTCGGCGCCGGCGATGAAGTGCTGGTCCCGACCCCTGGCTGGACGAGCTACTACGAGATGCTTGCCCTCGCCCGCGCGGTACCCGTTGCCGTGCGCGGTTCGCGCGACCGCCAGCTCAAGGTGACCGCGGACGATTTGCGCGCCGCGAGCACGGCGAAGACGCGCGGCCTCATCATGAATTCGCCGTGTAATCCAACAGGCGCCGTCTATTCGCGCCAGGAGCTCGCCGACCTTCTCGCGCTTGCCGAGGATCGCGGCTGGTGGGTGATCAGCGACGAGATCTACCGCGCGATCTCCTACGACGGCGAAGCGCCGTCGCTACTGTCGGTCGCGCCTTCGATGGACCGTCTCGTGATCGTCGACGGCGTCGCGAAGTCGTTCGCGATGACCGGGTGGCGGATTGGCTGGTCGGTGGCGCCGCGCCCATTGACGTGCAGCATGATCGCGCTGCAGTCGCACACGACGTCGAATGCCGCGACGTTGTCACAGCATGCGGCACTCGCGGCGCTGTCCGATGAGGCGTCTGCATCGCGCGCGATCGCCGCGATGGTGGCCGAATTCAGGACGCGGCGCGACTCGGCGCTGGAACTGCTCACGAACGCCAACGTCGACGTCATTCGTCCTCACGGGGCGTTCTATCTGTATATGCGCGTCCGCAACGCGGCGACAGGCGATCCGGAGCCTGGATCGACATTCGCCCGGCGCCTGCTCGAGGAGTACGAGGTCGCCGTCGTGCCGGGCATCGCATTCCATTCGCCCGAATGGATCCGCCTGGCCTATGCGGCGCCCGCGGAACAGGTGCTGGAGGGGGTGCGGCGGATCATCGCGGCGGGTATATAATAGGCCCTGTGTGATCCAGGTCACGAAATCGATTGATGCCCGTGGCGTTGGATCGAGCCTGCGCGACGCCGCGCAGTCGTGCACATTCGGAATCGATGCCGATTCCGTGTCTGGCCGCCCAGGGACCCCAGGGAGCGATTCGTGAAGATCGCCGTCCAAGTACAGCCGGCGAACGGAATGCCGCAGGAAGTCGAATATCGCTGGGACCCCGATACCGAAATCCTCTCCGCACAGCTCCTGCCGCCCGCCACGGGCGAAGGAATGTCCGGATCGGTGGGCCTCGAAGGCAGCGACGGGTCGTGGCTGATCCTCGACGTGTCGGCCGGGCGAATCAACGGCGTCGAGATCGCGGTGTGGCCGGACGTCAGGCAAATGCCGTCGCTCCAGCCTCCGGCCACGGTGGAGGACGCCAGAGTCGTAGTGCCGTCGCGCCGTTCGCAACCCGAGATTGCGTCGCTCGAGAGTACAACCAGGCTCATCGCGGAAGCCGACGCGGCGCAGCGCAACTTCCACTTTCGCGTCGGCAAGCCGCGCGAGACGCGCACCGTGCGCCTTGCGCGAGATCTACTTCTCGATCTCGACGAGAAGAGCCAGATTTCAGGTCTCTGGCTGCTGAATGTTCCTCCGGCCCCTCTTTGATGATTGTTCCGCACTTCGGCGCTACGCACCTGCGCTCGGAATACCGCAGCGGCAGCTATTTACCGCGGAGCGTCGCTCCGCTCGCACCTTCGCTCGGAATGCTGTGATAACAACCATTGTCTTGATCCGCGTCGATCCTTCGCTCATTCCTACCGCGGCGAACATGCTCGCCGGTGTGGACGGGGTGACCGAGGTGTACTCCGTCTCCGGCGACTGGGATCTCGTCGCGATCGTCCGCGTGCCGCAGTACGACCAGATCGCGCGCGTGGTCACCGAGATCTTTCCGACGGTGCCCGGCATTCAACGTACGCAGACGCTCACCGCCTTCCGCGCGTACTCGAAAAAAGACATTCAAGCCGCCTGGGACATCGGCGTCGAGTAGCGAGCATACTCATGGCGGATCGCGCGGGAGATTACATCGCCGGATTGTTCAGCGCCGAGGATCAGGTGCTGGCCGATTTGCGTGAGGAGGCGGATCGCACCGGGCTGCCCCCGATCGCGATTTCCGCCGACGAAGGACGCCTGCTGCAAGTCCTCCTCACCGCTATCAACGCGCGCCGCGTGCTCGAAGTCGGCACGCTCGGCGGCTACTCGGCGATTTGCATGGCGCGCGCGCTGCCGCCCGGCGGCCGGCTGCTCTCGATCGAAATCGAAGAGAAGCACGCCGCGTTCGCACGGCGCCACGTGGATCGTGCGGGGCTCACGGACCGCGTCGAGATTCGCGTCGGCCGCGCGCTCGACGTGCTGCCGTCGCTCGACGGCGAGAAGTTCGACGCGATGTTCCTCGACGCCGACAAGGAACCGTTGCCCACGTACTTCGATTGGGCGCTGCGACTCGTGCGTCCCGGCGGATTGGTCATCGGCGACAACGCGCTGTGGGGCGGCCGCGTCTACGAGACGAGCGACACCGACGAGCGCACGCGCGGCGTGCGTGAATTCAATCGCCGGCTCGCGACCGATCCGCGCGTGCTGGGCATCATCGTGCCGACGCACGACGGAGTGGCGGTCGCGGTCGTGCGATGAGCGCGCGGGAGGGAGAAAGGCAAGGCGAGCCGCGCGCGACGGGCGATCATTTCTCCGAAGTGTCGGCGGCCTACGCTGAGTTTCGCCCGCATTATCCGCCTACGCTGTTCGAGTTTCTGGCGTCGCGTCCCGCGAAACGCGTCTGTGCGTGGGATTGCGGTGCCGGATCGGGGCAGGCGACGGTCGATCTCGCCGCATGGTTCGATCGCGTGATCGCGACCGACGTCAGCGCGACGCAGATCGCGCGCGCGCCGCGGCATCCGCGCATCGAGTGGCGCGTCGAGCCGGCGGAGCAGACGACGATCGATGCGGGCAGTATCGATCTCGTCACGGTGGCGACGGCGCTTCACTGGTTCGATCATCCACGATTCTACGCCGAAGTGCGGCGCGTCGCGGCGCCGGGGGCCGCGATCGCGGCCTGGGTCTACACGCCCGCGCGAATGGATGGCGAGGCAGGCGTGCTGCTGCGACGCTTCGCGCGCGAGACCGTCGGTGCGTATTGGCCACCCGAGCGGCGGCACGTCGACGAGGCGTACGCCAATGTGCCGTTTCCCTTCGAGCGAGTCAGTGCGCCCGATCTCGTGCTCTCCGAGGATTGGACGCTGGATCAGCTTGCCGGCTACGCGCGCACCTGGTCGTCGACGGCACGGTACGTCGCGCGGCATGGCGTCGATCCCGTCATCGAGCTGTCGGCGCAGCTTGCAACGGTGTGGGGGCAGCACGAGCGGAGGCGCATCGAATGGCCGCTCGTCATTCTCGCCGGGAGGGTCGCGTGAGCGCCGTTGTCGCTTGTCGGCCCGCACGTTAGTCTGGACCAAGCCGATGTCCGCCCCCGTCTTCGATCCGTCGTTTCGCGGCGCCGTGCGCGTGCTGGCGCAGCTGCTGCCCGGAGCGGCGCTCGCGTCCGGTACTGAGCCGCCGCTCGAGGTGTCAGCGCGTCCGACGGAGCCCGCGCGGACGATCAGCACGATCGTGATCGAGGGCGGCGCGATGCGCGCCCACCGGGTCTTCGACGCGCCCACGGTCGGCATTGCCGCGTTTCTCGACGGCACGCAGGTGAGCCGCACCATCTTCGCGACGGACGAAGGCATTCCGTTCATCTACGGCACCGTCGCCGCGGTCATTCGCGAGCGGCGCAATCGCCGCCTCTACACCTGGCGGCACCTCGTGTGGCACCGGCTCTACGCGCCACGCACACGGCTCACCGCGGAACTCGTCGAGCGGCTCGAGGCGAACGGGATCGCGGTGCGCGACGTGACGGCGACGGAAGACGGAGCGCCCGTGGGCGATCATCCGCTCGCGTGGCGCGACGCGGCGATCCATCTTCTGCAACGGGATCGTGAAGCGGCGGAGCAGGAGCTGGCGGTCGACTGGTGCGGGCGCGAAGAGCGTGTGCTGTTGATCGACGGCGGCATCAGCGGCTCGGAGCGTGTGGCGCACGCGAGCTGCGCGATCGGCGTGATCAAGAGTCATCGCACGTTGTACGCCGAAGGCGAAGCGTTGGCGCGCGTGTTCGGGTTGAAGAAGGGCGAGCGCTCGAGCGTGTTTCGCGTGACGTCGCCCAAGCGCGCGACGGTGGCGAGCTGGTACTTGCGGATGCGCGATCGCAGCGGGATCGATCCGATGTGGGGGCTCGTCCGGGTGGAGGTGGCGTATCCGGAGCGCGCGGACGAGCCGCCCATCGGGCGGCGCGCCGACCTGGTGTCGCGCTGGATTCTGGCCGAGGCGGCGCCGACGGCGCTGCCGGACGGGCGGTGGGACAAGATGGTGTACGGGATTCGGGACTGCGAAGAGTTCCTGCGGGCGGTTGTATGAGATATGGAATAATAGAATATTTAATGTCATATTGGTACTAATTCGATGATCGATTCCGTCGATTCCAAGCCGTCGCCCGCCGCCGCGCCACTCGGCCGCGTCGTCGCTACCGAGCGCAAGCCCAACACCCCGCACGAATTCCATTTCTGGACGGCGCTCGACTCGCCGGTCGGGATCGGGACGATCGTGCGGGTGGACGGCGAGCAGCCGGTGAACGGGCACATTCCGCGGATCTACGGCATCGTCGTCGAAGGCTTCAGCTACACCGATCTCCAGACGCCGCTGCACGATCTGCTCGGCCACGACGGTACGCCGGACGGCGCGTCGCTCGCGGCGACGCAGCGCACGGAGATCCGTCTCTACTCCGCGGCCGTGCTGCGTCAGGTGCCGGAGGAGCCGCTCCAGCCCGTTCCGATGGGCCGCGTGTTTCTGGCCGACGATGCGGACGTCGCGATCGGCCTGCGCATGGACGGCTACCTGAAGGAAGATTCGCGCACCGGCATTCCCGTTGGTGTGTATCGCGCCGGCGGCACCGACGCGCCGATCTACCTCGATGCAGATTTTCTGATTGGCCCCGAAGCCGCGCACTTGAACATCACCGGCGTCTCGGGCCTGGCCACGAAGACGAGCGCCATCGAATGGATTCTCTCGTCGATCTTCGCGCACTTCCCGGAGAAGAAGGGATCCGTCGCCGCGGTGTGCTTCAACGTGAAGGGCCCCGACCTCTGCTTTCTCGATCAGCCCGGCCAAATCGGCGAAGAGGACAAGGCGCTGTACGAGAAATGTGGCGTGCCGGTCGGGCCATTCGAGAACGTGCAGTACTTCGCGCCGTTCAAGTCCGACGGCTACTCGCTCAACACGCTGCGCTCCAACGAGCGGTTGCTGCACAACGTCTCGCCGCTCACGTGGGGACTGCGCGAAGTATTGCAGTATGCCGAAGTCCTGCTGAACAAGGACGACGTGGACGCGAAGGCCGATGCGCTCATCGATTTCATTCGCGAGCGGATCGTCGATCGCGAGTTCAGCGACCAATTGCTTGGCAACAAGACGTACCTGGTGCGCTCCTTCGCCGACCTCGAGGAATGGTTCCGCGACGTCCTCTCGGCGCTCGAGGGAAAGAACAGCGACGGATGGCGCACGCATCATGTGGCGACGATCCGCAAGGTCCGAAATCGTCTCTCGAACATCTCGACGCGGTGCGCGGGGTTGGTGACCGACGACGGCGCCGTCAGCGATCTGCCGTTCGGGAGCTTTGCGGATCGTACGGTGTACGTAATCGACGTCGCCTCGCTCGAGGAGGCCGCGCAGGATCTGATCTTCGCGCGCGTCGTCACGAAGCTCCGCGAGCATCTCGAGAAGCGCGACCTGGGCGTCAATCACGTGGTGGTGTTCGTCGACGAGCTGAACAAGTACGCACCAAGCGATGGGCAGGATACCTATGTCAGAAAAATGCTGCTCGACCTGGCGGAACGCGGCCGATATCTCGGCCTCGTGCTGTTCAGCGCGCAGCAATTTCGGTCGCAGGTGCACCGGCGCGTCGTGGGCAACTCGGGCACCGCGCTCTATGGCCGTATGGACGCGGACGAACTGGCGACCCCGGGCTATTCCGTGCTCAGTCCGGCCGTGAAGACCAAGCTGGCGACGTTGGAGAAGGGACAGTTGATGGTGCGGCATCCGCATTTCACGCAGCCGATCTTCGTGCGCTTCCCACGGCCCGCCGTGATGCGCGGGCGTGATGGCGCGGAGTTGTATCCCCAGGCGGTGGACGTGGACGTGGACAACGCGGTGCTGCGCAGCCTGCGCACGCTCGATCCCTCGATCACGCTTGGCTGGGTGCAGGACGCCGTCGGCCTGCGCGAAGATGAGGAAGTTATAAAGGCGCGCAACACGGTGCTTCGGGAGCGCCCGGCGGACGTGAAGAAGTTCTTCCTGGCGCAGCTTCGCCCGATCGCCGCGGCAAAGACCGTGGCGCGCGTTCCGACCGCGGCCATTCGCTCGGCGCCCGCCGACGACCCGTACGGATTCTAGTTTTCATATGCGCGCGCGGTCCTGCTGGAATTTCGCTGGCGCTTTCGCGTTCATGATCGGTGCCGGGGCGCACGCCTCCGCGCAGACGATCACGCTGGCGATCAAGCCGCGCGTCGGCGATACGCTGCGCATGCGGCTCGACCAGGAAAGCGAGATGACCGGCGTTCGCAAGACGACCGCCGGTGAGCTGAGCGCCATGGTCATGACGACCATGAAAATGTTTTCGCGCGCGATCGTCGAAGGGGCGAACGAGGCGAGCACCGCGGTACTCGCGGTCACGGACTCGGTGCGTCTCTCGACGACGGACGATCATTCGCGCGCGGCCGCGGCGCTCGCCGAAGCGCAAATGAGCGGACAGCGCGTTCGCTTTCGCGTGTGGCCCGACGGCACCGTCGGGATGCTGAGCACGGGCGACGGCGCGCCAAAGGAAGTGGCGCAGGTCGTATCGCTCATGCCGGCGACGTTCCCGAAGAGCGCGATCAAGGTTGGCGAGAGTTGGATTCGCGAGATGCCGCTGCCGGACGGCACTCAGATCGGCGCGCGCCTGTCGGGGAAGCTGCATTGCACGTTCCGGCTCGACTCGCTCGCGCACGGCGGGGAGTGGGCATTCGTCTCGATGCGCGGCGAGATGCAGCCGGCGCAAGGCCCGGGGTCGACGTCGAACACGGTGCTGGAGAGCGGCATGGTCAACGGCACCATGCTGGTCGATCAGAAGCGCGGGTGGCTCACGGAGTCGTGGTTCAACATCGTGGTGAATTCGCTGCAGACCTTTGCGCCGGCGACCGGCATACTGTCGATGCGTGTGCATACGCGCATTACGCAGCACATGCATACGTTCGAGCGAAAGAGCGCTGACAAAGAGCGCTGAGGGTTAGATTTGAGGCTGTCATCCCGAGCGAGCGGAGCGAGTCGAGGGATCCTCTTCGCTGCGGAGCGCTGCGGAGGGCTCCTCCGTCGGGACGGGGGTCCCTCGACTCGCTGACGCTCGCTCGGGATGACACCTTTTTAACAGCCGCATGCGCCTGGTCCATCTCTCCGACTTACATCTCGGCTACCGGCAATACCAGCGGCTCACTCCCGGCGGCGTCAATCAACGGGAGGCGGACGTCGCCGCGACCTTTCGCACGACGGTCGACCGCGTCATCGCGCTCCGACCCGATCTGATCGTCATCGCCGGCGACATTTTCCATACAGTTCGACCGACGAACCAGGCGATTCTGCACGCGTTCATGCAATTCGCGCGGCTCAGAACATCGGTGCCCGACGCGATCGTCGTGCTCGTCGCCGGCAATCACGATACGCCGCGTTCGTCGGACACCGCCGGCATCCTCAAGCTGTTCGCGCAGCTCGGCATCACCGTCGTCGATCGCGATGCCGAGCGACTCGTGTTTCCCGAGCGCGAGCTGTCGATTCTCGCGGTGCCCGACGTGCCGGGCATCTCGCGTCCGTCGCTCACGCCGGATCCTGACGCGCGCTTCAATGTGCTCGTACTGCACGGCGAGGTCGAAGGCATGTTGCCGGCGGCGATGGCGATGTCGGATCGCGCGGCGCTCGAGATTTCGAAAGAAGAGCTGGGAGCCGCGCGCTGGGACTACGTCGCGCTCGGCCACTATCACGTGTATCGCGAGATCGCGCCGAACGCGTTTTACTCCGGTTCGATCGACTACACGAGCGCGAACACGTGGGGCGAACTGTACGAGGAGCGCGTCGCGGAGACTGGCGGCAAGGGGTTCATCGAGCGCGATCTCGCCACCGGTCGTCACACCTTCCATTCGTTGCCGTCGTCGCGGCCGCTGATCGATCTGCCGCCGGTGAGCGCGCGTGGTCTGTCACCGGCCGAGCTGGATGAGCGCATTCGCGGTGCGATCGACGCGTGGGACGGCGGCATCGACAACAAGATCGTGCGTCTCGTCGTGCGTGACGTGCCGCGCCACATCGCGCGCGAGCTCGATCACAAGGCGATTCGCGACTACAAGCGGCGCGCGCTGAATTTCCATCTCGACATTCGACGGCCGGAGCTCAATCGATCGAAGGAATCGTCGAGCGCGCCGGGCAAGCGGCAGATGCTCGATCTCAAGGACATCGTCGCGGACAAGCTGCGCAGCCGCCCACTGGATTCCGAGGTCGACCGCGACGTGCTCGTCGCGCGCGCGATGGCGTACATCGACGACGCGTCGTCGATCGCGGCGCCGCCCGCGGCCGCGGCATTGGTCGACGACTGATGCGCCTCAATCGCCTGCGCCTCTGCAATTTCCGCCAGCACCTCGACACCACGATCGAGTTCGACGCGGGCATCACCGGCATCATCGGCCCGAACGGCGCCGGCAAGTCGACGATACTCGAGGCGATCGCGTGGGCGCTGTACGGCATGCCCGCGGCACGCGGCACGCGTGAATCCATTCGGTCGTATCGCGCCCCGGCTCGCGCCTCGGTCAAAGTGGAGCTCGACTTCGAGCTTGGCGGCCATCGCTATCTCGTGACGCGCGGGCTGACCAACGCCGAGCTGTATCTCGACGGCGCGACGCAGCCCATCGCGACGTCGATCAGCGGCGTCACCGACCTGCTGCGCCGCCGGCTCGGCATGAGCCATGAGGAATTTTTCAACACGTACTTCACGGGCCAGAAAGAGCTTGGCGTGATGGCCGCCATGGGGCCCGTGGATCGCGCGAAATTTCTCTCGCGCGTGTTGGGCTATGAGCGGCTGCGCGACGCACAGGATCTGGTGCGTAAACGGCGCAGCGCAATCGAGTCCGAGGCCAAGGGCCTCCGCGCGGGGATGCCTGAGAGCGAGGCGGTCCATCGCGCGCTGGTCGATGCCGAAGCGCGCGTACACGTGGCGCAGGACCACGTCGCGTCGACGCACGAGCGACGTTCGGGCGCCGCACGTGCGCTGCAGGAGATCGCGCCGCGATGGGAAGCGATGCAGCGTGAGCGCGATCAGGTGCAAGCGATCGCATCCGAGCTGCGCGTGCTCGAGAACGAACGCGCCGCCCGGCAGCGCGACCTCGAGCGCATCGAGCGCGATTGCGCGGAGGTCAGTGCGGCGCGCGAAGAAATCGCGCGACTCGTCACGGAGCTCGTGCCGCTGCCCGCACTCGAGGCCGAGCTGCGCGACCTGGAGCGTGCGTGCAACGAGGAAGCGCGCCGCGGCACGCTCACCGATTCGTTACGCGTGCTCGACGAAGAGCTGACGCGGCTCACCGTACGGTTGTCGAAGATCGCGACCGCGCCGGCGCTCGAGACCGAAGCGAATGAAGAGCTGACGAAAGTGCGCGCCGAGTTGGAGACGGTGCAGCGCGAGTTCGAGGCGCGGCAAACTGATTGGACTCGCGACGCACAGGAAGCGGAAACGAAGCGGCAGTCGCTGCTCGATCACTTGCGCGACGTCGAAGCGCAGCGGAATCAGATCATCGAGCTCGGCGAAAGCGGTACGTGCCCCATTTGCGCGCGGCCGCTCGAGACACACTTTCGCACCGTGCTCGAGTTCCTCGACAACCAGATCGAGGCGATCACGGTCGACGGAAAGTACTATCGCGCGCGCATCGAGCAGCTCGCCACCGTGCCGGCCGAGGTGGCGGCGCTCGACGAGCGGCGAAAGCTGTTGTTCGAAAACGTCGGAAAGCTCGAGCGTCGTCTGGCGAAAGTGCAGGCCGCGGTTCAGGAACTTGCCACACTGTCGCGCGACGTCGAGTCGAAGACCGAACGTCGCGACGCCCTCGAGCGCGAGCTCGCGACGACGTCGGCCACCGTGTACGACGCAGGCCGCCACGCCGAAGTTCGCCGATTGGTCGAACGATTGACGCCGCTGTCCGCGCGCGTGACGCGGTTGTCGGCGCAGATCGAGCGCGAGCCGCAGCTCGATGCCGAGCGCGTGCGCACGCGCGGTGTGCTCGATGAGATTCGGGTGAAAGTCGAGTCGCTCGGAGCACGGCGAGCGGAGATCGCGTTCTCCGAACAATCGTTCGCCGATCTCCGCGAGGAGTACGAGACGGCGGCCGGTGCACTGCACGACGCGGAGCTCGCGGCGGTGGCCGCGGACAGCGAGATACAATCCGCTCGGCTTGCGTTGCTGGCGGCTGACCAGGCCAGAGCGGAGCTGGCCAGGGCGGAGGCGCGGCTCGGTGATTTGACGCGCGAGCGGCGGTTGCACGACGAGCTCGACCGCGCGTTCGGCGAGATTCGAACCGATCTCAACCAGGAGATGCGTCCCGAGCTGTCGGATCGCGCGAGCAGCTACATTCGTGAGCTCACGGACGGCCGGTACTCGGAGATCGAGCTGGATGACCAGTACAACATCATCGTGCTGGAGGACGCCATCCCCAAACCCGTGATCTCGGGGGGCGAAGAGGACCTGGCGAACCTGGTACTTCGCCTCGCAATCTCAGAGATGATCGCGGAACGCGCGGGACAGGCATTTTCGCTGTTGATCCTCGACGAGGTGTTCGGCTCGCTGGACGAGACGCGCCGGCACAACGTGGTGGACTTGCTGCGTCGGCTGCAGGATCGATTCGAGCAAGTCATTCTGATCACCCATATCGAATCGGTGCGCGAAGGGGTGGATCGCACGGTGGTCGTGCACTACGACGAGGAGACCGGCACGTCGCGCGTCGAGACGGAATCGCCCGATGGCGGAACGTCGATGGATGTGCGCGCGGGTGCGGCCGACTGATGGCGACCTCACGGTCGTGGCGCCAGCATCCGGTCGAAGGACCGTTTCGCGCGAGGCTCGACGAGATCGGCGAGCTGAATCAGGTCTTCAGCGATTCGTTCACCGAGCGCTATCGCCGCGACGGCATGGTTGGCGTGCGCGTACCGTATCTGAATCCGGCGATCTGGCGATACGCGATCGAGGATGCCGACGACGGGGCGATGATCTGGCGCGATGATCGCGGCCGGCTCGTGGCGTTCAACATGGTGCATCGCTCCGGGATCGAAGGGTGGATGGGTCCTCTCGCCGTGCGCACCGAATATCAGGGCGCCGGAACCGGAAAAGAGATCGTCGCGCGGGGCATCGAGTGGTTGAAGGCCCAGGGCGCCACCGTCATCGGGCTCGAGACGATGCCGCGCACCATGGACAACATTGGCTTCTATTCGCGGTTGGGCTTTCTGCCGGGCCGGCTGACGATCACGTCGACGATCGACGCGGCGTACGGCGAATCGCCGACGGCGCTGATCGGCCGACTGCCTCCGGGCGCGCGGGACGATGTGATGGACGAATGTCGCGCGCTCGTCCAGCGGCTGCTGCCCGGCTACGACTACACCCGCGAGATTCGCCTGACGTCCGAGCTGCAACTCGGCGACACGGTGTTATTGTACGCGGCCGGGCGATTGGTCGGTTTTGCGTTGGCGCACACGGCGCCGCTCGTCGAAGGCCGTGCGCGCGAGGAACTCCGGGTGCTCAAACTCGTATTAGAAGACGAGACGCACTTTGTGGATCTCGTGCGCGCGGTGTCGGACTACGCGCGCCGCAGCGGAACCCGGCGCGTTGCCATTCGGTTGCAGGGCGAGTATCTCGCGGCGTATCAACGAATCATCTCGCTCGGCGGCCATGTGCGCTGGACGGACCTGCGCATGTCGTTCACGGATTACGAAGAGAAACGCCCGCGAACCGGGCTCGTCATATCGAACTGGGAGATTTGACGTGCCTTCCCCCCACTCCCGCGGCCCCCGTATGCGTTCAACATCCTTGCGTGTTCGAGCAGTGATCCTGACGCTCGCCATGGTCGCGGCGTGCGCGCACAAGAATTCCCCCAACGAGGAGCTGGAGCCGCCTCCGGATCCGATCGCGTTGCACGTGAAGAATGAGAATTTCCTCGACATGAACGTGGCGGTGGTCGCGAACGGCGTCTCGCGCCGGCTTGGTACGGTGTCGGGCAACGGCGCCGGAACGTTCAGCATCGCGTACAACGTGGCGAGTGGTCAGCTGATCACGATCACCGCGACGCCGATCGGGGGGCGTGGGTACGCGTCAACGGGTGGACTCAGTCTGAGCCCGGGGCAGGTCATCGAATTCCGCGTCGCGTCGCAATTGCGACAGAGCGCGGTGGCGGTGCACGATCCGTAACGGCGAAGGCTCGTCGCGCGTCTGTCTGCCGCGGGTTACGCCGGCGGTTTCGGGTGTCGTCGATCGCCGCGCACGACAATGCGCCAGATCACGATGAAAACGCCGAGCGTGAGTAAGAGATGAATCCATCCGGGTCCGTCGAACGCGAGTGCGCCGATTCCCCAGATGATGATGAGTGCAATGCCAACGAGTAATCCGAGATCCATTGATTGACCGTTTGCGTGTTGGTCTCTAAATTGCCTTTGTGGAAGATAGAAGCAACTTGTCGGGACGGAGAACTCCGTTTTTGAGCCAACAAGTCCTTCGAGTGGGTTCGATAATCTGTCACTGACGTCACGCCCCCAGTGCGGGGGAAGGCGGTAGGTTGGCGGTGAGGGCCTCATTATTCGACTGGGCTTCATAAAACCCTCTCCGGACCGAATTCTCGAACCCCGCGGGTCACACCGCGGGGTTCGTCTTTTGTGGGCGTATGGGCGTACGGGCGTATGGGCGTATGGAAGACGCCCATACGCCCCGACGTCCAGACGCCCATATTTCATTCATGCCGAACACTCCCACCGTCACCATCACGCGGCGGCTGCAATTCAACGCGGCGCATCGCGTCCACAATCCCGCGCTCTCCGACGAGGAAAACCAGCGGCTCTTCGGCAAGTGCAACAATCCGAACTGGCATGGCCACAACTACACGCTCGACGTGTCGGTGTCCGGCCCAGTCGATCCGCGCACGGGCTACGTCATCGACCTGGGACGGCTCAAGCAGATCGTCGAGCGCGAGGTCGTGAACAAAGTCGACCACCGCAACTTCAATCTCGAGGTGGACTTCATGCACGACGTCATCCCGACGACCGAGAACATCGTCGTCGCGATGTGGCGCGTGCTGGAGCCGGCGATCGCTCCGGCGAAGCTCCAGCGGCTCGTGCTGTGGGAGACGCCGAACAACTACGTCGAGTACGACGGCGCATGAGAGGAGCGCACGCCGTGTCGCTTCGCACGGCGGTGGTGACCGGCGCGTCTCGCGGCATCGGCCTGGCCGTCGCGCGCGAGCTGGCAGCGCACGGCGCACGCGTCATGATGATCGCGCGCGGCGAGCGCGCGCTCGAGGCGTCGGCCGACGCGATCGGCGCATCCGCCATTCCGTTCGCGTGCGACGTCTCCGACGCCCGCGCCCTCGACGACATGGTCGCCGCCGCGAACGATGCCTTCGGCGGTTCACCGGATCTTCTCGTGAACAACGCCGGCCTCTTTCGATTGTCGCCGGTGCATGAAACCACCACCGACGAATTCGCCGAGGCGCTGGATGTCAATCTCGTCGCGCCGTTCCGGCTCGTGCGCGCGTTTCTCCCGGCGATGCGCGACCGAAAATCCGGCCACATCGTGACGATCGGCTCGATCGCCGACCGCGTCGCGTTCCCCGAGAACGCCGCATACGCCGCGGGAAAGTTCGGCCTCCGCGGCCTGCACGAAGTGCTCCGCGCCGAGGTGGCGAAGAGCGGCGTGCGCGCGACGCTCGTCTCTCCCGGGCCGGTCGATACCTCGCTCTGGGATCCGATCGATCCCGACAACCGTCCGGGTTTCAGCCCGCGCGCCACCATGCTGCGTCCCGATGCCGTCGCACGCGCCGTGCTCTTCGCGGCGACGCAGCCGGCCGACGTCAGCATCGACGAGCTCCGCCTGTCCCACAGCTGACAGAATATTAGAGAATGCTCATTGCGCTCGTCGACATGCTTCGATGCCCCAGAACGCACGATGAGACGTGGCTCGTGGCTTCGATCGACCGCGCCGAACGCGGCGACATCGTCGACGGCACGCTTGGCTGTCCGATCTGCATGACCGAGTACCCGATTCGCGACGGCATCGTCTGGTTCGACGACGATGCACCGCGCCCGCCGTCGGCAGCGCCCAACGAGGCGGAAGCCACGCGACTCGCCGCCGCGCTCGATCTCACCGATCCCAAAATGGTGGCCGTGCTTCACGGAGACTGGGGCGCGCATGCACCGTTACTGCCGGGGCTCACGCCCGCCCCGATCCTGCTCGTCAATCCGCCGGCGGACATCGTGACCGGCGACGGCGTGTCGATCGTCGTCGCGAATCGCGCGCCGCTCGCGCGGGCGTCCGTCGATGCCGTCGCCATGGCCGCGGCGTCGAACGAAATGGCCGGCTCGCTCGTCGCCAGTCTTCGCGCGGGCCGTCGCATGCTTGCCCCCGCATCGATGAGCGTTCCACCGAATTTCACCGAGCTCGCGCGCGACAATGACGTGTGGGTCGCGCAGCTCGACGCGCAATTCGTGACCAGCGCGCCGATCATGCCGCTGAGGCGCGCGCGGTGAAGAACGGGAACGTGTTCATCGCCGGCGGCACGGGCGTCGTCGGCCGGCGCGTGATCCCGCTGCTCGTCACGGCAGGCTACCAGGTGAGAGCGGCCGCGCGCTCGACCGAGAGCGCCGATCGCCTGCGCTCACACGGCGCCGAGCCGGTGGTGGTGGATCTGTTCGATGCGGCTGCGTTGCGGCGCGCAGCGGGCAAACCCGACGTCGTGATCAATCTCGCGACACACATGCCGTCGAGTACGACGAAGATGATGTTCCCGTGGGCGTGGCGTGAGAACGATCGTGTGCGGCGCGAGGGCGCCGCCAATCTCGCCGCCGCGGCTCGCGCGACGGGCGCCGACTGCTACATCCAGGAATCGTTCGCGCCGATTTACGCGGACGGTGGCGACGAATGGATCGACGAATCGTGGCCGGTGGCGCCGGCGCGCTACAATCGTTCGACGCTGGATGCCGAGCGCGCGGCGAACGAGTTCACGCGCGCGGGCGGACGCGGGATCGTGCTGCGATTCGCATTCTTTTATGGCCCCGATGCGTTCACGACGCGCGAGATGATCGCGATGGCGAAGAAAGGAACGTCGCCGTTGCCCGGTGCGCTCGACGCGTACGTCTCATCCGTCTCGCACGACGATGCAGCGTCCGCGGTGGTGGCCGCAATCACTGCACCGTCGGGCACCTACAACATCGCCGACGACGAGCCCCTCACGCGTGCCGAGTGGCTCGACTCGCTCGCCGCGGCGCTTGGCGTGGCGCGCCCCAAACCCATGCCGAAGTTGTTCGAGGTACTCGGCGGGTCGAGCGTGGCGCTGCTTTCCCGGTCGCAGCGCATGTCGAATCGCAAATTTCGCGACGACACGGGTTGGCGTCCTTCGACGCCGAGCATGCGCGACGCTTGGGCTGACCTCGTGCGTCAGCCGTGAACCGGCTCGGCCTCCGGCGCGCCTGCTTCGTAGAGTGAGTCGATGAGGGGTTTGTAGGCTTTGTCGACGACGCGACGCTTGACCTTGAGGGTCGGTGTCAGCTCGCCGCGCTCCACCGAAAAGTCGTGCTCCAGGAGACCGATCTTCTTCGGCATCTCGAAGTGCGCGAGGTTCGCGACCTCGCGCATGACTTCCTTCTCCATCTTCGCGCGGATGGTGGGCATGGCGAGGAGCTGCGCCCGGTCGGTCCACAGGATGTCGTGCGTCTTCGCCCATTTCTCGAGCGAATCCCAGTTCGGCACCACGAGCATGACCGGAAACTTGCGCTTGTCGCCGATCATCACCGCCTGGCTCACGTACTTGTTCGTCTTGACTTTGTTCTCGATCGGTTGCGGCGCGATGTTCTTGCCGCCCGCGGTGACGATGATGTCCTTCTTGCGGTCGGTGATCGCCAGGAATCCGTCGCGCAGCTCGCCGATGTCGCCGGTGCGGAACCAGCCCTCGGCGTCGATGGCTTCGGCCGTCGCGGTCGGCTTGTTGTAGTAGCCTTTCATCACGTGCGGTCCGCGCGTGAGGATCTCGCCGTCGTTGGCGATCGAGATCTCGACGCCGGCAACCGCCTTGCCGACGGTGCCGATGCGGAAGTCCGCCGGCGTGTTGACCGCGATCACCGGCGACGTCTCGGTGAGGCCATAGCCCTCGAGAATCACCAGGCCTGCCGCGTAGAAGAACTTGTTGATCTCCGGCGCCAGCGGTGCGCCGCCGGACACGAAGTATCGCAGCCGGCCGCCCGTCCGCGCCTGCAATTTAGAGAATACTAATTTCTGGGCGATGCGGTATTTGAGCGCGAGGAACCCCCGCGGCGTCCCGCCGGCGAGCGTGACGTTCGCCCACGCGTCGGCGACGCCGCGCGCCCAGAAGAAGATGCGCTTCTTGGCGCCGCCGCCCGACAGCGCGTTCTCGAGCACACGCGCATACATCTTTTCATAGAGCCGAGGAACCGACAGCACCAGCGTCGGACCCACTTCCGTCATGTTGAGCGGCACCGTGTCCACCGACTCGGCGTACGCGATGCTCGTGCCCGTGGCCAGCATGAGATAGTGGCCCGCGTTGCGCTCGAAGATGTGCGACAGCGGCAGGAAGCTCAGGCACGTGTCGTCGCCGCCGAACGGAATCGCCGCGCGCCCCGCCTCGACGTTGGAGTAGATGTTGTCGTGCGTGAGCATCACGCCTTTCGGCTCGCCCGTCGTGCCCGAGGTGTAGATGATCGTGGCCACGTCGTCCGGCCGCACCGCGTCGGCGCGCGCGCGATGCGCGCGCCGACGCTCTTCATTGTCCACGTTCGCGCCGGACGTCTCGAGGCTCGCGAGCGTCAGGTCGGCGCCTTCGGGCGACGCGGCGAACGTGATGATGTGCCGCAGCGCGGCGCACTCGTGGCGTATCTCGAGAATCTTTGCCGCCTGCGATTCGTTCGAGACGAAAATCGCGACCGCGCCGCAGTCGCGCAAAATGTACGCGATCTGATCGGGCGGCAGGTTCGGATAGATCGGCACATCGGTCACGCCGATCGTGAGGCAGGCGTAATCGGCAATCGCCCACTCGGGACGATTCTCCGACAGCAGCGCGATGCGGTCACCGCCGCGCACGCCGAGCTCCTCGAGACCGAACGCCGTGCGACGCACCCGGTCCAGCAGCTCGGCATGAGAGATCGGCTCGTAGCGGCCGTTGCGCTTGACCTGCAGCGCGTTCGGCTTGCCAAACTTCTCGACCGCCTGGAAGAACAACTGGTTCAGCGTGCCCGGCGCGGAATTGCGTGGTCCGCCGCTGGCGATCATGTGTCCTCCGGATCAGAACCCGAAGCTTACCTTCACGGGAATGACGATGCGCAGCGGCGAGCCGGTGAGCGGCGCACCGCGATACGATGCGGTCGCGGCGATCACGACGCTGTCCAACCGCGTGCCGGCGCGCACCGTCGAATCGGCAATGAAGCTGGAAATGACGGTGAGCTTGCGCGCCGCCAGACCCGAAGCCGTCGTATCGACTCCCGACACGTTGTTCTGATCATCCAGCAGAAACGCCGCCGGCGACGACGCGCGACTCGGCGGTGAACTCGTGATCGTGAACGTCACGCGCACGCCATCGACCGTCGTGTCCTTGTTCGCCCCGCCCGTGACGCGGACCTGCACGTTGACAGAGCCCTGCGAGGAAAGAGAGTCGGCTCCGACCGGCGCCTTCAGCGTGTCATTCTGCGCCGTGAGTGTATTCGCGATCGTCGTCGGCGCAACGGTAACGGGAAGAGCAAAGACCGGCGTTTGCAGATTGCCGACCTGCCCGACCACGTGCGCGATGCCGAGGCTGTCGCCGAAGACCACGCCCTGCACGAAATGCGCGTGTGGAATTGAATCCGTGATGAAGAACGTCGCGCCGGTCTCGCCGACCGGATTGCCGTTCTGATCGAACGCGACGATGGTCGGCGGTGCGGGCGTTCCGTTGCTGTCGCGCATGACGTCGCCGCGCACGACGAACGTGGCGGGCAGCTGCAAGTTCGAGATCGACGACGGCCCTTTTGGCGCCGACAGATCTACGCACGCCATGGCCACGAGACAGCCGACTGCGACCAGGTTCGATACCGCGCGACGATTCACTGAAGTTTCCCTGCGAGGTGCTCGGCCAACGCGCGATAGGCCTGCGCCGCCGGATCGTCCGGCGCGCGCAACACTACCGGCTGCCCTGCCGCGAACGCGTCGATCGACGCCGCGGTGCGCGGTACTTCCATGTCCAATACCAGTCCGCGCGGTAGCTGTTCCCGCACATACGCTGCCACGCGCTGCGAGGCGGCGCTGCCCGGTTCCACCATCGTGAGCAGAATGCCTTCGAGATTCAGGCCGGGATTCTCCCCCAATGCCGCGCGAATGCCGCGCAGAATCTGCGTCGTCGTCTGGAGCGCGAGCGGCTCGCATTGAAGCGGTACGAGGACGTGCTGGCTGCAGGCGAGCACGCGATGCGTCACCGGTCCCAATCCCGGTGGCGTGTCGACGATGACCGTGTAGCCGCGTTCGCGCGCGCGGTCGAACAGCTCCGCGGTGCGCGGTGATTCGGCGAGATTGCGCAGGTAGGTGTCGTGTGTCGCGCTCTCGCTCACGCTTCCCGCCGAAACGACGCGCAGCCAGGGCAGCGTCGTCGTGCGTACGACCTCGTGCATCTCGTGCGTGCCGGCCAGAAAATCCGACAGGCCGATGCGCGTCGTCGCCGCGCTCAATCCGAGACCGAAGCGGACCGAGCCCTGTGGATCGGCGTCGACCAGCAGCGTCTTCGCGCCGGCGCGAGCGAGCGCGGCTGCGAGATTGATCGCGGTGGTCGTCTTGCCGACGCCGCCCTTCTGACTGACGATCGCGAGGACCTTGCCCACGCTATTGTGGCTCGTCGGCGATCGCTTCGCCGCTCCGCAGCACCGTCAGCGTTTCCTCCGCGTGCCGAACCCAGCGTTCCGACTCGGGGCCCGAGGGCGGCTTGGCGAGGAACGCCTGAAGATGCTCGGCCGCGCCGTCGCGGTCGCCGCGCTTGAGGAGGAGGAACGCGAGCCCGTAGTGCGCACCCGACAGATGTGGTCCGACGTCGAGCGCCTGCTTGTACGCGCGAATGGCTTCTTCCGGGCGATTCGTCTTCGTGAACGCGATCGCCATGTTCTGGAGAATTTTCGTGTCGTTCGGGCGATCGCGTAGCGCGAGACGGTACGACGTCAGCGCGGCGTCGTAGTCTCCCTGACGTTCGAGCGCCATCGCCTCGCTCAGATAATCCAGGCGCTGCGGCTTGACGTCGCCACCCGATTTTCCGCCTAACAGGCGACTCCACCAGGACATACGGCTCGAGTGTGTTGAAGAACGATGCAGGTGGGCGGCAGCGCCGCGATCCCGGCTTCGCAAGGCGCCACGCAGGGCTGCTGGCAAGGCTCGCCGGAAGAATGAGTTTGGCTACGCAAAGCTATCTGCCGCGGGGGATCGGAGCAACGTAGGTTACCACCATGAGCCCGCGCCGAACTGATGTCGAGCATTCGAAAGGTGTTTTCGAGGTGGAGTGGCCGCTGTTCGGCGAGCTGTCTCGCGGCCTCGCGCTCAAAGTCGCGCGCGCCTACGATCCTGAGCTCGTAATCGGAATCGCCACTGCGGGAGTCGTGCCCGGCGCCGTCATCTCGGCGATCCTGGGCCGCGAGTTCCACTCGATGGTCGTGAGCCGCCGTTTCGGTGCCGATTCGGTGCGCGAGACGCCGGCCGTGTTGAGCGCCGTCCCGCAATCGGTGCGCGGCAGGCGGGTGCTCGTCGTCGACGAGACCTGCGATACCGGTGACACCCTCCGTCTGGCCGTTGCGGCCTGCGTCAACGCCGGCGCGGCCGACGTGAAGACGGCGGTCGCGTTTCGAACGGGCCCCTACGTGCCCGACTTCCATGCGCTGGCCACGGAAAGCACCATCGTGCTGCCGTGGGACAGGGAAGTGCTCATCGATGGAGAGCTGGTGGCGAACCCCCTCTATTCAGAAGCACTCAAGAGCACTTGAGAGCACTTGAGAGCACTTGAGAGCACCGAAGGGCGCGGTTGGCTGACCGACTCGATCGCGTCGTGCGCTACCCCTGCACGGCCTGATCGTATGGAATACCCTGACCCATCGCGTCGTACACGCGCTGCATGGTCTCGCCGCTTCCCACGAGGAACCGGCAGCGCGGCGCGCCCATCGAGCGACATTCGACTTCCATGACGGCGAGCGGCTCGCCGGCCAGTCGGCCGAAGAAGTCGGCCATCACGCCCGCGGTGTAATAGCAGCCCGGAAACTCGAGCGGAAACGCCGGGTCACTCTCGGCCCAATCGGGCGAATCGATCGTCGCGACGGAATCGAGCGCGCCGATCTCCATCGCGCCCCACCCGGTCTCACGAAAGAACTCGGTCGCTCGCAGCGCGAATTCCGCCGCGGGCAGGGCGTCGGGTGCGGGCAGCCCGTGCGTGGCGAGCCAGCGCGAGAAGGCATCGTACAATGCGGGACCGCCCGCGTAGCCGGCCTCCTGCAGCAGCGCCGCCGCGTTCGGGCCGACGTCGCGAAACAGCGCGCTGCGCAGCGCGATCAGCGACTGTCGCGTGAGCGCGACGAGCCCGTTGTCCGGCAGGTCGATCGATTGCGCCATCGGCCTCTCCCTTCAAAGTGATGAGCGACGCTTGAATTCCGCTTCGTCGATCGTCTCGACGCCCAGCTGTTTTGCCTTTTCGAGCTTGCTGCCGGCGTCGTCGCCGACCACGACGAAGCTCGTCTTCTTCGAGACACTGCTCGCCACGCGCCCGCCGTTCGCCTCGACGAGCGCGTTGGCCTGCTCCCGCGAGAGCGTCGGCAACGAGCCCGTGATGACGACGGTCATCCCCTTGAGCGCGTCACCGGTCTGCGTCGTGGGCTCGTCAAAGGTAAGCTCGTGCCGGCGCAACTTCTCGATCAACTTTAGAGCTTTCTTATCGGCGAACCATTCGACGAGCGAGTCGGCGAGCGTTTCGCCGATGCCGTGAATCGCCAGCACGTCGTCGCGCGTCGCCTCGACGATCCGGTCCATCGTCCCGAAGTGCTTGGCGATCTGCCGCGCCGCGATCTCGCCGATGTTGGCGATCCCCAGCGCGAACAACAGCCGCGACAACGGCTGCGCCTTCGACGCCTGAATCGCTTCGACGAGCTGCCACGCGCTCTTCTCGGCGAAGCGCTCGAGCTGCGTGAGCTGCGACGCGGTGAGGTCGTAGAGGTCGGCGGCGTCGTGCACGAGCTTCGCGTCGACGAGCTGCGTGATGCGCGCGTACGACAGTCCGCGAATGTCCATCGCCGAGCGTGAGGCGAAGTGCACGAGACTCTCGAGCTGGCGCCCGGGGCAGTCGAAGTTGGGGCAGTACTTCATCCCGAGCTCGGCGCCACTCACGAGCGCGGAGCCGCACGACGGGCACGAGTCGGGCGGCTCGTACGGCTGCTGCGAGCCGTCGCGCTTGTCGGGCACGGGCCCGATGATCTGCGGAATCACCTCGCCCGCGCGCTTGACCTGCACCACGTCGCCCACGCGCAGGTCCTTCCGGGCAACGAGATCGAAATTGTGGAGCGTCGCGAGCTTCACCATCGCGCCGCCGATCTCCACCGGCTCGAGCACCGCATATGGATTGATCGTGCCCGTGCGGCCCACGTTCACGCCGATGCCGAGCAGCTTTGTTTCGGCGATGTCCGGCGCGAACTTCCGGGCGATCGCGTAGCGCGGCTCGCGCCCGCCGATCACGCCGAGCTCGGGCCATAAGGGCAGGGCGTTGACCTTTACCACGCCGCCGTCGATTGCGAAGTCGAGGGCACCGCGCACCCTGTGCTCGATCTCGGTCGCCCACGCATGCACCTCGGCGAGATTCGCGCAGCGGCGGTAGTGTGGCGCGACTGGAATGCCCCAGCCGGCGAGTAGCGCGAGCAGCTCCGACTGCGTCGTCACGGGCAGCGACTCGCCGTCGGGCAGCGCCATCGCGTAACCGAAGAACTTGAGCGGGCGCGACGCGGTGATCTTCGGATCGAGCTGACGAAGCGCGCCGGCCGCGGCGTTGCGCGGATTCGCGAATACCGCTTCGCCCGCGGCGACGCGCTCTTCGTTCATGCGCTCGAACCCCGAGAACGGCATGTAGACTTCGCCGCGAATCTCCATCATGAAGGGATGAGCGCTTCCCCTCAAACGTAGAGGGATGGCCGAAATCGTGCGGAGATTCGTCGTGACGCTCTCGCCGACGGTCCCGTTCCCGCGCGTCGCCCCTTCGACCAGCACGCCTTCGCGATACGACAGACTTACCGCCGCACCGTCGATCTTGAGCTCGCAGTTGTAGCCTTCCGTGCGCACGTCGTCGCCGGCCACGCGCACGAGCCGCTCCTCCCACGCGGCGAGCTCCTCTTCGTTGAACGCGTTCGCCAGCGACAGCATCGGCACCAGATGCGTGTGCTTGACGAGGTGTGTCGCGGGCTCGGCGCCGACGCGCTGCGTCGGCGAATCCGCCGTCCGCAGCGCGGGATGAGCATTCTCTAATTCGACGAGCTCGCGATACAGCCTGTCGTACTTCTGGTCCGAGATCGTCGGCCGGTCGAGCACGTGATAGTTGTACGACGCCTCGTCGATCTGCCGCCGCAGCTCCGCGGCCCGCGCCGACAACTCGGCGTCGTCACTCACGCCCATCGCCCGGCGCCCATCGCCCAACGCTCATCCCTTGGCTTCTTCGTCGATCACTTGCATTGCCACGGTCACGAGCCGCTCCAACTCCTCGTCTGACGCCTTCGGCAACAACGTCTCCGCCCAGACGTGATCGTCGCCGCGCGTATAGCGGTCGAGCAGCCGCCGCACGAACGAGATCAGCGCGATACGCTGCAGATCGGCGCGGCGCTGCCCAACGGTGGCGTCCTTCTGATCGCGGAGCAGCGCCTCGAAGCGGTGCGCATTGCGCAGCGCCTTGGCCGTCAGCGACGCGACCACCTGGCAGAACCGCACGTCGGAATCCGAGAACGGCTCGGCGTCGCGCTCCGTGCGCAGGAAGATCGCGCCGATCACGTTGCCTTGCCATTGGATTGGCACCACGACGATCGACCGCACGTTGCGGCTGTCCAGCGTCGCCTTGATGCCGCGCAGCGACGGATCGTTCGCGGCGTCGGGAATGAACACCGTCTCGCCCGAATCGAACGCGCGCTTGAGCTCGGGATACCGATTGAGATCGACGACGAGATTGCGGATCGTCGGATCTTCGTAGCTCGCGACGAGACGCACCTCGTTCTGCTCGCCCGACAGGAAGATCGCGCAGCGATCCAAACCAAACGCGTCGCCAAGCTTCCGTGCAATCGCCTGTAAAATGTCGACGAAGTGCAGGGAGGATGATATTTCTTGAAGAATGTCGACGATCGCAACGAGATGATCGCGCTCGCGCTGCAGCTCGTTCACGCGGGCGCGCAAACGAGCTACTTCGTCGTCACGCTCCGCTCTCCCATCGGATCCCGGCGTCTGCGACTGGGACGGTGTGGGATGCGAGGGTGCCTCCGACGGGGGGAACGTCGCTTCGGGGTCGGTCTGGTCCATCGTCTTCCGCGTGCTCGTTGAATTCGTCGCTGTCGAATCGAACGACCTTGTTCCGGCCGGTTTCCTTCGCCACGTACAACGCATCGTCGGCCGAACGCACCAACCCATCGCAATGCGAGATGCGCGGATGCGGCCAGGCGGCAACCCCGAAGCTTGCCGTGCGCTGAATCGAGGTGCCGTCGAACGTAAAGGTATGCTGCTCCACGTTTTTCCGCACCCGCTCGGCGAAGGTCACCGCCGCGTCGAGCACGGTGCCCGGCAACAGCAGCATGAACTCCTCGCCGCCGTAGCGTCCGGCACGGTCGATCTCGCGCACTTCGTGTCGCAGAATCTTGGCAAACTGCTTGAGCACCGCGTCGCCCGCCTGGTGCCCATAGGTGTCGTTCACGCTCTTGAAGCGGTCGAGATCGCACATCACGATCGAGAACGGTTCGTTCAGGCGCTTGGCCAGCTCGAACATTTCGTCGATCCGCTCCTCCAGATGCCGTCGATTATCGAGCCCCGTGAGGGCGTCCGTCTGTGACATGTGTCGCAGACGTTCGTTCGCCTCGAGCAACTGGCGCTCGCGCTCCTCCAGCTCTTCCTGCAGCCGCTTGATGCGCAGCATCGAGTTGAGCCGAGCTTTCAGCTCCGCGAAGTCGATCGGCTTCGTGATGTAATCGTCCGCGCCGGCCTCGAGCCCCTCGACCTTGTTCTCGGTCGCGTCGAGCGCCGTCTGCATGATGATCGGAATGAACGGCAGCGCCACGTTCCCCTTCACTCGCCGCGCGACCTCGATGCCGTCGATCTTCGGCATCATGACGTCGAGCAGAATGAGATCCGGAACGGTACACTCCACCTTCTCGAGCGCTTCCTCGCCATCCGCGGCCGACTCGGTCGCGTAGCCCCACGATTCCAGTCGAGCGCGCAGCAGCTCGACATTGTCTTCGTGATCGTCGACGATCAGGATTCGCGCTTGCTCGTGATCACGTGGCGCTTCCATCACTCTTTCCGAGGAATCGTTGAACTTCCGCAACGACCGCCCTCGGCTCGCACGGCTTCGCGAGATACCCGTCGCAGCCGACCTCCATCGCTTTCTCGCGGTCCGAGGCCAGGGCGTGCGCGGTCAGCGCGATGATCGGGATGTCGCGCGTCTGTGGATCGTGCTTGAGCACCTGCGTCGCCTCCCAACCGTCGATCACCGGGATGGAGATATCCATCAGGATGAGATCCGGCTTTTCGGTGCGTGCCTTCGCGATGCCCTCTTCACCATTCAGGGCCTCGGTGACCGAATAGCCGAAATGCCGCAAGATCGTGGAATAGACGATGCGGTTGTCCTCATTGTCTTCGACGAGAAGTACCGTTTTTCCGTTCGCGGTCATGCGTGTCCTCACACCATCGACGGTGGCCTGAATCATTGGACCCTCTCGTCCCGGCGCTGTGATCGCGGTGCTCGGCGTGCCTTGCGCTGCGAGTGCCGACTGCAGTGAACTATCAGGAACGATGAAGCAGAGAGTTGGACTGGGATGTCCAGCTCGACCTCAATCAACAAACACTGACCGTGGTCGAGCCAGTACGCCGCAAGTTTCTTACCACGGTCCACGGAGACGATTCCGATGTCCTACGCCGGCCCCGCCCAACGCCCCCAACGCGCCCCTAACATATACCCAGCATTGGGGTTGGCCATCGGCCTGGCCGTCGGTGCGTGCATTGCCGTCCTGGCGACTCCGCAATCCGGCCCCGACGCCCGCCGAGCCCTCAGCCGAGCAACGCGCCGATTCGCCCGCCGCGGCCACTACGCCTGGGACGACCTGCGCGACGAGCTCCGCCACTACCGCCACGAGCGCGCGCGGCAGCGTCAACGCCTCAAATCACGCAGCAGAGCGGAAGCCTCGTCCTTGTAATGAGCGTCGTTGGGATCGGTCGCCGGCGCGCGCCCGATCCACTCGAGCTGCTCGAAGGCCTTGGCCTTCTGATCGCGATCCGCATACACGCGGGCGAGATCGAGACGGTGCGTGATCCGATTGGGCTCGATCGCCACCGCCTCTTCGAGATCGCGCTGCGCGTTGTCCCAACTTGCTTCGCCGAACACCTTCCCGCCAAGCAGCGTCTTGGCGGTCGTGCGCTCGATCCAGTTCAACTGCATGATGTGCTCGTTCCACACGCCGAGCACGTGCAGCGCGCCGGCGTGCTTCGGCTGCGCGCGCAGCGCCGCGTTCGCCTCGTCATACACGACCTTGGCGAACTTGACCTGATCGCGCTTGCCCATCGTCAACGCGCGCCGGCCGATGGCGCGCGCCAGATGAAAATGCCCCTCGGCATCGTTCGGATTTGCCGCGATCGCGCGCCGCGCGTAGTCTTCTGCCTTCTTGTACAGGGCTTCGCGCTCGTCCGCGTTCTGATCGAACTCGCCGCGATCCACCGCATCACCCGCGGCCTTGATCAGCCACGCGTAGCTCGTCGTATCGGCGGCAGAACTTCCAGTACTCGATTGACCGTGTGCGACGCGGCCCGCGGAAAGCAGCGCCGCAAGGGCGGCGAGAGTGCCCAGTCTCATGATGGCTCCAACAACGTGGGTTGGGTGGTTGGAATTACCCCACAGATCGGTAAATGCTCGCACATCGTTTGATCGAACGTAAGCGCGACGGCGGCAGAATCGAGCCGGGAGAGTGGCGTGCGCTCGCATTGGCCTACGCCAAAGGGCACGTCCCCGACTATCAGATGGCCGCGCTCCTGATGGCCTGTTTTCTTCGCGGGCTCGATCGCGCCGAAACCGCGGCGCTGACGGAAGCCATGCTGTTGAGCGGCGATCGCCTGGAGCTCGAGCACCTGGGCCGTCCGCGCGTGGACAAGCATTCCACCGGCGGCGTCGGCGACAAGGTCTCGCTCGTGCTCGCGCCGATGGTCGCCGCGCTCGGCGTCGCGGTGCCGATGATGTCCGGCCGTTCGCTCGGCCACACAGGCGGAACGCTCGACAAGCTCGAGTCGATTCCCGGCTTTCGCACCGATCTCACGCTCGCGCAGGCCGTGCGGCAGATCGAAGAGTTGGGCTGTGTGATGATCGGCCAGACGCCCGAGATCGCACCCGCCGACAAGAAGATGTATGCGCTGCGCGATGCAACCGCGACGGTCGAATCCATTCCGCTCATCGCGTCGAGCATCATGAGCAAGAAGCTCGCGGAAGATCTCACCGGTCTCGTGCTCGACATGAAGCGCGGCAGCGGCGCGCTCATTCCCGACGTCGACCGGGTGCTCGAGCTTGCGGAGGTGATGATCAAACTTGGCGCCGATCATGGCTGTCCGTGCGTCGCGCTCGTCACCGCGATGGACCGTCCGCTTGGACGCGCGTGCGGCAACGCGCTCGAGGTCGAAGAGGCCATCGCCGCGCTCAAGGGCGAAGGTCCGCCCGAGCTCATGGCCGTGACCTACGCGCTCGGCGCCGAGATGCTCGTGCTCGCCGGCGTGGCGGAAAACACCGATCAGGCGCGGCGAGAGCTGGAGAAGACGATCGGCACCGGTCGCGCCGCCGAGCATTTTCAGAAAATCATCGAAGCGCAGGGCGGGAACCCGTCGGTGGTCGATGATCCGTCGATTCTTCCGCAGGCCGCGGAGTGCGAGATCTTCGCGGCGCCGCGACGCGGATTCGTCGCGCGCATCGAGCCCAGGCACCTGGGTCGCGGCATCATCGAGATGGGCGGAGGCCGCACGCGCGTCGAGGACATCGCCGATCCATCGGTCGGCTTCGTCGTCACCGCGCGACCCGGCGATTGGGTCGAGGCCGGTGAGGCGATGGCCACGATCTTCGCGCGCGATCGGGCGGGCATCGGCAGCGGCCGGCAGGCGTTGCGCGCGGCGTTCGTCATCGCCGACGAGGCCGAGCCGCCGCTGCCGATGGTGTCGCATCGCGTGACGATCGACGGGGTGGAGACAGTGTCATCCTGAGCGAAGGCGCGCAGCGCCGGAGTCGAAGGACCCCCGTCCCGACGAAGGAGCCATTCAGCGCTCCGCTGCGCTCAAGACGACGCGCGTAATGGCCGCGCAGTTGCGTGAAGGAATTGACCCGAAGAGCTTTCGAACTTCACTGGTCTCATTCGTCGTCCCGAGGAAGCAATGCCACCCAACATGGCCCGCATGGCTGGACTAGGCGCATACGGCGCGTGTGCGCTGTTCGTCCTGATCTATTTGTATGTCGCATGGATCAGCCGGCATACCGCGACCGGCGGCATGATGACGGCGTTGTCCGTCGTCACGTGGATCTCCCTGGCGTTGGTCGTCCTGGCGCTGATCGCCGTGCACGTCGCCGTCGGCAAGCAGCTGATCTACATCGCCAATCGCGGCGGCCCGCGCGGAGTTTGAACGACGTGGCGGCAACCTTGCCGCCGGCGTCGAGCGTGGCCACGAAATTCGGCCGCGCGATCGTCTTGCGCTGCCCCCGGTGTGGCGGCAGCGGAATTCTGCGCGGTTGGCTTCACCTCCAGGAACGCTGTCCGCGCTGCGGCCTCGCGCTCGAGCGCGGTGAGCGCTCGGATTTCTGGATCGGCGCGTACGTGTTCAATCTCGTCGCCGGCGAGGTGCTCGGACTCGGTATTCCGATCGTGTGGATGATCATGTCATCGCCGAATCAGCCATGGACGGCCATCGAGATCCTGGCCGTGGTCCTCTGCGTCGCGCTGCCCTTCATCTTTTTTCCATTCTCTCGAACGTTGTGGCTGGCGTGGGATTTGAGTTTCCGCCCGATCGAGCCCGGCGACGCCAAGGGCGGCGCCGCGGGCGATGTGAACGCTCCGCCGCATCCGAACGACTGACCCGCATACGTGACCGCTACGTCTGAATTCCTTGCCGCCGACAATCCATTCGCCGCGGTAAGCACGCTGCCGTTCGGCGCGCCGCCTTTCGATCGCATTCGCGACAGCGATTACGAGCCCGCGATTGAAGAAGGCATGCGCCGCCAGCTGCGCGAAGTCGACGCCATCGTCCATGACACGGCGCCGCCGACGTTCGACAACACCCTCGCGGCGCTCGAGCGGTCGGGCGACCTGCTGACGCGAGCACTCAAGGTCTTCGGTGCGATCACGTCGGCCAACACGAACGACACCTTGCAGGCGGTGCAAACGCGCACCGCGCCGCATCTCGCGGCGCACAGCGATGCCATTTATCTGAATGACAAGCTGTTCGCACGCGTGCGCTGCCTGTACGACTCGCGTGACACCCTCGGCCTGGACGCCGAGCAGCGCCGCCTCGTCGAGCGCTATCACACCGATTTCGTCCGCGCCGGCGCACGGTTGCCAGAGGCGGACAAGGCGCACCTGCGCTTGCTGAATCTCGAGGAGTCGACCCTCACCACCGAATTTCAGAATCGTCTGCTGGCCGCGACCAAAGCGGGAGCGCTCGTCATCACGGATCGCGACGAGCTCGATGGACTGAGCGATGCGGACATCGCCGCCGCGGCCGAAGCCGCGATGGAACGGGATCTTCCCGGCCGGTGGGTGTTGCCGCTCCAGAACACCACGCAGCAGCCGGCGCAGGAGTCGCTGCGCCGCCGCGACGTTCGTGCGCGATTGTTCGAGGCGTCCATTCATCGCGCCGACAAGGGTGATACGCACGACACGCGCGGGATCATCAAACGCCTCGCCGAGGTGCGCGCGGAACGGGCCAGGCTGCTCGGCTACGCCAGCGATGCGGCATACGTCCTCGAGGATCAAATGGCCAAGACGCCGGCCAACGCGATTGCCCTGCTCACGGACATCGGCGCCGCGGCGGTGACCAAAGCCAAGGCGGAAGTCGCGAAGATGGAGGCGTTGGTCGAGCGAGCGGAGACCCACTTCGCGCTCGAGCCGTGGGACTGGCAATACTATGCCGAGCAGGTGCGCCGCGCGGAGTATGATATCGATGAGAATCAGATCAAGCCGTACTTCGAGCTCGAGCGCGTGCTCGTGGACGGCGTCTTCTTCGCGGCGACGCAGCTGTTCGGCTTGACATTCAGGGAGACGACCGCGTTTCCGGTCTACCATCCCGACGTGCGCGTATTCGAAGTGTTCGATGCCGACGGATCGCCGCTCTCGATCTTCTACGCGGACTTCTTCCAGCGCGACAACAAGAGCGGCGGCGCGTGGATGGATTCCTTCGTCGATCAATCGCGCCTGCTCGGCACCAAGGCGGTCGTCGTCAACGTGTGCAACTTCGCGAAGCCTCCCGCGGGAAAGCCCGCGCTGCTCGGCTTCGACGACGTGACGACGATGTTTCACGAGTTCGGGCACACACTGCACGGCATGTTGTCGGACGTGGCGTACCCGACGCTCTCCGGAACGAGCACGCCGCGCGACTTCGTCGAGTTTCCGTCGCAGTTCAACGAGCATTGGGCGCTCGAGCCGTCGGTGTTCGCGCGATACGCGCGGCATCACGAGACGGGAAACCCGATGCCCGACGCGCTGGTCCAGAAGATCAAGAAGTCGCGGACGTTCAATCAGGGCTTCGCCCTCACCGAGTATGTGTCGGCGGCGTTGCTCGACATGGCGTGGCATACGTTGGCGCCGGGCGATGGCCCCGGCGACGTCGCCGCGTTCGAAGCCGACGCGCTGCGGCGGTTTCAGATCGACATGCGCGAGGTGCCGCCGCGATATCGAAGCACGTACTTCGCGCACATCTGGGACGGGGGATATCAGGCGGGCTACTACGCGTATCTCTGGGCCGAGGTGCTCGATCACGATGCGTTCGCGTGGTTCGAGGAGCGCGGGGGCATGACGCGGGAGAACGGCGAGGCGTTTCGGAGCGCGATCCTCTCTCGCGGCGGCACGCGCAACGAGGCGGAGCTCTACCGCGAGTTTCGGGGACGAGAGCCGAAGATCGAGCCGTTGTTGCGGGCGAGAGGGCTGACCTGACCACGGACAACGGCGGACGAACACGGACAGGCGCGGCGACGGCGTTTGAAGATGAGTGCTTTGTTGAGAACTTCTTCGGGATGGTTCGCCAGCCGAAGCGACTCGAGGCTGTTCCAAGAACATCAGTTCACTTGCAGTTGACGCCGTCTCCGTGCCGTTCCGAGTTCGTCCGCCTTCGTCCGTGGTCCTTGACGATGCGTGTTATAACACCTATCTTGCGGGCATGTCATCCGGCCTCCGATCCGAAATCAAGCAAACGAAACCGTTTACCAGCCTCGAGCAGGAAGCCCAGCTCAACATTGAGCGCACCGCGGCCGTGCTCGGCCACGCGTTCGCCGAAGCGCTCAAACCATACGGCGTCACGCCCACGCAATACAACGCGCTGCGCATTTTGCGCGGGGCGGGCAAAGAAGGCTTATGTCGGAACGAAGTGCGCGATCGCCTGATTGCTCAGGTGCCCGACGTCACGCGGCTGCTCGACCGCCTCGAGGAAATCGGGCTCATCGAACGCGAGCGCAGCACCACCGACCGACGGCTGGTCGGCACCCGAATCACCACACGAGGCAACGCACTGCTCCGCACGCTGGACGAACCCATCGCTCGAGTCCACAAACAGCACTTGGGCCACATGACGAACAAGCAGCTTCGGGCACTCAACGAGCTGCTGACGTTGGCGCGCCAGGGTGTCTGATGTTCGACCGAATAGGTGTTATAACACTAGTAGTCCTAACAGCGTAGTGATCCTCTACCGGAACGACCACCCATGACCAACGACAACATCCCGCGCGTCAACCTCGGCCTCCTCGTCCTGCGTCTCGTCGCCGGCGGCATCATGATCGTGCACGGGCTGCAGAAAGTCTTCGTGTTCGGGCTCGGCAACGTCGGCGCGAACTTCGTGAAGATGGGCATTCCCGGCGCGAACGTGATGGGCCCGTTCATCGGTGTGCTCGAGGTCCTGGCGCCCATCGCGATTCTCATCGGCCTGCTCACCCGGCTCGCCGCGCTCGGACTGGCGTTCGATATGCTGGGTGCAATCACGTTCGTGCACTTCAAGAACGGCTTCTTCGCGCCGATGGGTTTCGAGTTTCCACTCTCCCTCCTCGGCATGTATGCCGTGCTCGTCATCGCGGGCGCGGGGGATTATTCGCTCGACGCGTCGCTCGCGCGGCGGAGGACGCACGTATGACCACCATTGCATCCGCTCTTCCATACGGCATTGCGCCGCCGGGATACCGGCTGCCCGACGCCACACATATCGGCCGGGTTCGGCTGCAAGTCGCCGATCTCGAACGCTCGATCGCCTATTATGAAACGGTCATCGGCTTGCGCGTGATCGATCGCGCCGGCGGCGTCGCCATGCTCGGTGCTCAGGAAGGCGACCGCGTGCTCGTCGAGCTGCACGAAAAGCAGGGTGTTCGGCCCGTCGCGCGTCGCGGGCACATCGGCCTGTATCATTTCGCCATCCTGCTGCCGGACCGCGCGGCACTCGGCCGCTTCGTCGCGCACCTCGGCGACATCGGCGCGTACGCCGGTATGTCGGACCACTTCGTCAGCGAAGCGGTCTATCTCACGGATCCCGACGGGCTCGGCATCGAGGTGTATGCGGATCGTCCGCGCAGTGCGTGGCGCGCCGAAGATCGCCAGCTGGCCATGACGACGATTCCGCTCGACGTGCCCGACCTCGTCGCGTCGGCGAACGGCGAGAAATGGACGGGCGCGCCGGCCGGCACCACGATCGGTCACGTACACCTGTACGTGCGCAACATCGAAGAGGCCGAGGCGTTCTATCATCGCGCGCTGGGACTCGACAAGGTGGTGTGGAGCTACCCGGGTGCGTTGTTCATGTCGGCGGGCGGCTACCACCATCATCTCGGAACCAACACGTGGGCGGCCGGCGCGCCGCTCTCGACGGTCGACGACGCACGGCTGCTCGACTGGGAGCTGGTGCTTCCCGGCGAGAGCGACGTGAACGGCGCGGTCGAGAGTCTGGAGGCGGCGGGGCATCTCGTCGATCGCCCGAGCAGCGGTGTCGCCGTACGCGATCCATGGGGCACGCAACTGCGGCTCGTCACCGGCCGCGTCGATTAGAGAACTGGTATGACGGCGATCGATCTCCATTGGCAGTCGCCTGAAGTCGTGTACGTGTTCGACGGCTACTGCGGCTGGTGTTACGGCTTCGATGAAACGCTCATGGCCTTCTGGCAAGCCAATCGCCACCGTGTGCCGTTTCGGGTGGTGAGTGGCGGCTTGTTCGTTGGCGCGAACAAGCCGCGCATCGGCACGTTGGGTTTCATTCGAGAGGCCAACGCGCGCGTGACGCAGTACACCGGCGCGCAATTCGGCGATGGATTCGACGCGGTGCTGCGCGATGGCTCGCTCGTGCTCGACTCAGAGGCCGCCGCCGCGGGCTTCGCGGCGTTGCGCGAGCAGGCGCCCGAGCGCGCCGTCGAGATCGCCGCGGCCATGCAGCACGCGTTCTACATCGACGGCCGTAGCCTCTCTGACCCGGACACGTTCGCCGACGTCGCGCGCACCCTCCAGCTGGACGCGGCGAGAGTGCGCGCCTTCATGACCGGCCCGCAAGGCGGCATGGCCGCGACCGAAGACTTCGCGCTCGCACGCGCGCTCGGCGCGACGTCATTTCCGACGCTGCTCGTGGTCAGCGATGGATTCATCTCACCGCTGCCGCGCATCGGCGCGTCGGTGCAGATGCTCACGCGTCATCTCGACGCGGCACTCAGCGCCCGCGCAGCTTCTTGATCAGATTGGGCAGGAAGGAGAGCGCGAAGAGCGCGGCCATGACGATGGCCGCGACGAGAAACGCACTCTTGCCGCCGCCGCGGAATCCCGCCGCCACGCGATCGCCGACATAGACCGCGGCGATGCTTCCCGGGATCACGCCGATCGCCGTGGCAAGGAGATACGGAAGAAACGGTACCTTCGTGGCGCCGGCGGCGTAGTTGAACACCCCGAACGGCACGATCGGCAGCAACTGCACGCGCAGCACGGTGAGAAACGCATTGCCGCGCTCGAGATCCTGCAGCTTTTCCTGATAGCGGCCGAGCATGCGCTTCGCGGCGCCGGCCCACGCGCCGCGCGCGAGCCAGTAACCGGCCGTGCCGCCGATCATCGAGCCCGTCCACACCCAGATCGTACCTTGTACGACACCGAACATGGCGCCCGCGCCGTACGCCAGCGGTGAGACCGGTGCGGCGAATGCCGCGACGACCCCGTAGGCGATCGCGAACACGGGTCCGAACCACGGAAGGTTCTGTGCGCGGTCGGCCGCCGCGGTGAGCTTCGATGGATCCTTGAGATTGAAGTAGCCGAGCTTCCACGCGGCGACGAGAAACGCCGCGATGAGGAGGAGCGGCACGAGGAGCCGTGCCCAATCGCTTGGGCGCATCGGCTCTCCTTGGGTTCGGGCGGGGCTCACGGTCGCTTCCATCGGACCCATCGACCTATGCAAGGAGCTTGCTAGCGTCGAGTACGCTATTACGAGACACTTGCGTTCCGTAATTAACCGGGCGAGGTTGAATTATGACACGCCAGCGTATCGTAAATCGGCCGCGCGGACGGCCGCGCAGCCAGGATGCCGACACCGCCCTTCATGCCGCTGCCATCGCGCTCATTCGCGACATCGGCTACGACGCCGTGACCATGGAGGGGATCGCCGAACGGGCGGGAGTGGGCAAGGCGACGCTCTATCGGCGGTTCGCGTCGAAGGAGCCGCTCGTCGTCGAGGCGCTAGGCGGAATCATGCGCAAGGTTCCCGTGCCCGACACCGGCACGCTCGGCGGCGACGTGCGCCGCCTGCTGCGCTCCACCTCGATCATGTACGAGGATCCGGCGACACGCCACTTGTTGTCCGGTCTCGTCGCGGCGATGGCGCGCAATGAGGCGATTGCTCGCGCGGTCCGTCACGGCTTCGTGGCGACGTGGCGCGATGCCATGCGACAGATCCTCGCGCGCGCCGCCGCGCGCGGCGAGCTGCGCCGCGGACTCGATGCGGCGTTCGCCACGCATCTCTTCGCCGGACCACTGCTTTATCGTTTTCTCATCGACGGCGACCGCGTGGACGAACGCTTCACGCGCCGCGTCGCCGCCGTCGTGCTGCGAGGTATCGCGTTGTGATCGACATCTTCTCCGAGGACGCACGTCGCAATCCGTATCCCCTCTACGCACAGCTTCGGTCCGCGGCGCCGGTGTTTCGCGAACCACGCACCGGTCTGTGGATGCTCCTGGGCTACGACGACACCAAGCGCGGACTCGCCGACGCCGCGACGTTCAGCTCGGCCGCGTCGCCCGGCGGGGCGCTGACGAGTCAGTGGTTGATCTTCGCGGATCCACCGAGGCACACGCGGCTGCGGTCGTTGATCGCGCGCGCGTTTACGCCGCGCTCCGTGGCGGCGCTGGAAGCGCGCATCGATGCGCTGGCGCGTTCGCTGCTCGATCGCGCGGACGCGAACTCCGACTCCGGCGAAATCGAGTTGATCGGCGATTTCGCGATGCCGCTGCCGCTCATGGTCGTTGCCGAGATGATTGGCGCGCCTCCGTCGGACTACGCGACGTTTCGCCGGTGGAGCGATGCGATCGTCCGATTGAGCCACACCGTCAGCGGCGATCCGCGCGCCGCGCAGGCGATTCACGACGTCACCGTCGCGAACGCGGAGATGCGCGAGTACGTCGGCCGCCTCGTCGACGAGCGGCGCTCGCGGCCAGAGAACGATCTGCTGACGGCACTCGTGCAGCCGAACGAAGAAGGCGAACGCCTGACCGATGACGAAATCCTGGGATTCTTCCAGCTCCTGATGCTGGCCGGGCACGAGACGACGACGAATCTGATCGCGAACGCCGTGTTGTCGTTCATCGAACATCCGGATCAGCTCGCGCTGCTTCGTATCGCGCCGGAGTTGCTGGCTCCGGCGATCGAGGAGGTGCTGCGATATCGATCGCCGGTACAAACCATGTTTCGCGTCGCGAAGAAGGACGCGCGAGTCGGCGATCACACGATTCCCGCCGGGCAGATGGTGCTGCTCGTGATCGGAGCCGCGAATCGCGACCCGCGGCGGTTCGACGGGGCCGAGTCGTTCGATGTGACGCGGCATCCGAATGCGCACATCGCGTTCGGGCACGGCATTCACTTCTGTGTCGGGGCCCCGCTGGCGAGGCTCGAGGCGCGAATCGCGCTCGGATTATTGCTCGAGCGATGGACGCGGTTCGAGCGCGCCGGCGACGAGCCCTGGACGCCGCGCGAAGCGTTCCACGTGCATGGTCCGGAGCGCCTTCAGCTACGTTTCGAGCGGTCGGAGGCAGCGCGCGCGTAGCGCGCCTCCAGCGGTCTCCATATTGCTCGTCCACCCCGCCGATGCCGTCGAACCAACCGCCGCGCCCGCGACTCGGACGCGCGCTCGCACACCGAAATTTTCGTCTGTTCTTCAGCGGGCAGAGCGTTTCGCTCATCGGCACGTGGATCACGCGCGTGGCGACGAGTTGGCTCGTGTATCGGCTGACGCACTCCGCGCTGCTGCTCGGCGTGGTGGGATTCGCCGGCCAGATTCCGACGCTGCTGCTTGCACCGTTCGCGGGCGTGTTGGTGGATCGCTGGGACCGGCATCGCATTCTCGTGTGGACGCAGGTGCTGTCCGCGCTCCAATCGCTCGCGCTTGCCATTCTCGCGTTCACCGGGGCGATCGACGTGGCGTGGATCCTCGTGCTGCAGGTGGTGCAGGGCCTGATCAACGCCTTCGATACGCCCGCGCGGCAGTCGTTCGTCGTGCACATGGTGGACGATCGCGCGGACCTGCCGAACGCCATCGCGCTCAACTCGACGATGGTGAACGGCAGTCGCATCATCGGTCCGTCGATCGGCGGCGTGATCATCGCCGCCATGGGCGAAAGCTGGTGTTTCCTGATCGACGCGATCTCGTACGTCGCGGTGATCATCTCGCTGTTGATGATGCGCGTCAAACGCGATGCGCCGGCGTCGACGCGCGCGGGGATGCTGTCCGAGTTGCGCGACGGCTATCGGTACGTCAGCGGATTTCCTCCGGTGCGATCGGCGTTGATCCTGCTCGCCGTCGTCAGCTGCATGGGGATGCCGTACAGCGTGCTCATGCCGATGATCGCGTCGACCACGTTGCACGGCGGCGCGCACACGCTCGGCTTTCTCATGACCGCGTCCGGACTTGGCGCCGTCGCCGGCGCGCTCTATCTCGCGAGCCGGTCCAGCGTGCTCGGTCTCGGTCGCGTGATGATCGTCGCGACGATGACGTTCGGCATTGGGCTCATCGCCTTCGGGCTTTCACAGTCGTTGTGGGCGTCGCTCGTGATCCTGCCGTTCGTGGGCGCGGGCTTCATGGTGAACATGGCGTCGGTGAACACGATCCTTCAGACGATCACCGAAGAGCGTTTGCGCGGCCGGGTGATGGCGTTTTATACCATGGCGTTCATGGGTTCGGCGCCGATCGGCAGTCTGCTGGCCGGTGTCGTCGCCGACCGCATCGGCGCGTCGGCGACGATCATTCTCGGCGGCGTCGTTTGCGCGGCGGCCGGCGTGTGGCTCGCGACGCGAATCAGATCGCTGCGCGAGCACGTGCGGCCGATTTACGTCGAGCGTGGAATCCTGTCCGCGGTGCAGGCGGAGTCGGGAACGGCGCCGCTCTAACGACACGGTGGTTCGTTACGGCCGTTGCGTGGCCGCCCAGCTGCGCGGGGCTTCGTCGCATTGCGGAACACGCATCGGCTGTCCACTGCGCGGGTCGATTGGCGGCACACGTCGCGTCCGCGAGAGGAACGTCGGATCTTCCGATGCCTCGTACGCGAACAGCGCGACGAGCGTGGCGTTCCGCTTCACGTTGTCGAAATTGATCTTGTCGTACGTGTCGCGGTTGGTGTGCCAGGTGTAATCGGTGTACGACCAATCGGACGACGTGAGAAAGAATCCCGGTGCGTTGCGGCAGTCGAACGCGTCGCTGTCGGTGCTTTCGTTGTGCGCGACACCGGGCATCATCAGCGCGATGCTGCGCGTCATGTCGGCGGGCATGCGCGACATCCAGCGCGCGAGCGCCGGAGCGCCGTCGACGAAGCCGTTCGTCTGCACGCTGTCGATCTCGCCGGTGCCGTTGTCCTGATTGAACAGTGCCTGGAGTCCCTTGAGGATCTCGGGATGGTCCGCGGCGAACGCCGACGATCCGATGTCGCCTTCCTCTTCGCCGCTCCAATGCCCGACGAGAATCGTGCGCTTGGGGTGCGGATAGATCTCGTGGAGTATGCGCATGGCCTCGAGCATCGTGATCGTGCCCGTACCATTGTCGGTCGCACCGCTACCGGCGTCCCACGAGTCGAGATGCGCGGAGAGCATGACGTATTCGTTCGGCTTGTCGCTGCCCGTGATGCGCGCCACGGTGTTGAAGACCGGCGACTCTGCGGCGGCAAGCGTCGCCTGCGCCACCGCTCGCACGCGCGGATGCTGTCCGTTCGCCGCGAGACGCGCGAGCAGCGAATAGTCTTCGCACGACACGTCGAATGAGGGTACGGTGCGTGACCGCGCGGATTGGATCTTGTCCACGCCCCAGCCGCGCGACCAGGAGTTCGTGAGAACCGCCGCGACGCCCGCGCGCTCGAGCACGGGCATGAGATTGCGGGTGCTGACGTGCGCGGCGGTGAAACGCGCGGTCCAGTCGGATGCGACGCTGTCGCGCACCGCGCGCGAGTGCGCGTAGGTCGCCGAGTCGGCCCAGAAGCGCGTGTCGGAATCGGGGCGGCAGCTTGGCTGCGGCATCGACGCCAGCACGATCTTGCCCCTGGCGCCGGCGAGCCACCGCGCGAAGCCGGCGCTATCAACGATCTCTGATGCGCGCGGAATGATGACGACGTCGGTGGTGACGCCGCCCGCCGGCGTCGTGGCGCTCCAGGCGTGCATCGTTGCCTCGAGCACACGCACGCGCGGCGCGACGAGCTCGAGACCGCTCGGCCCGCGCGTCCAGTCGCGCCAGGTGCCGTATTGCTCGTTCTTCGCGTCCACGCCCCACGCGCGATAGGTGGCAAGGAGCCAGTCGTTCGCGGCGCGGTTCGCGGGCGAGCCGGTCAGTCGCGGTCCGATCGAGTCCATGAGCACTTGTGCAAGACTCGCGGCGTGCGAGTGGTGCATGCCTTCGTCGTAGAGACGTTGGACGATCGGATCGCCCGTCGGATTGTCCTGGGCGGCGGCGCGCGCCGCGGGCACGGCCAGCACGGCGGCGAAAGCGGGGAAGAGGACGAATGAGCGCATGCCGCACGATAGCGACCCCGCCAATCGATTGTAAGGAGAATGTACGAGATCGGCCGGCGTGCCAACGAAATCACGAGGCGCCGGTTCCAAGGATATAGACTGTCTCTAGCCTACCATATAGACACGCTATATCCTTGATATAGACGGTCTATACCCTTGCTCCAGGCGCTTATGACCAATCGTCGACCCAAGCCGGCCCTCGCGCGCATCGAGCTCCTTCAGGGCACGCTCGATCTCATCATCCTCCAGGCCCTGCGCTGGGGACCGCGCCACGGATACGGGCTCGTACAGCTCGTCCGCGCGACCTCCAACGGCGTCCTGCAAGTCGATGCCGGGTCGCTCTATCCCGCGCTGCATCGGCTCGAACGACAGAAGCTCGTGAAAGCCGAGTGGGAGAAGTCCGATAACAAACAGCGCGTGCGCGTTTATCGCCTCACACCCGCCGGCCGAAAACGGCTCACCGCCGAGCGCTCGCGCTGGCAGCAGCTCTCACAGGCCATCGAAGGATTGTTCGTGCCGCCCGCTCCCGAGGAGGTTTGACATGCCGAACAGCTTCTGGCGCCGCCGGTCAATTCGCGAAAGCGAATTGACCGACGAGCTTCGCACGCACATGAGCATGGCAATCCGCGACGGCATCGCGCGCGGCGAGTCGCCCGAAGACGCGGAACGCAACGCGCGGCGCGACCTTGGCGATACCGTCACCATCCGCGAAGTGACGAGCGACATGTGGCCGCGCGACTGGGCGTCCGAGTTCGCCGGCGACGTTCGCTATGCCATCCGGAGCCTCACGCGCTTGCCCGCATTCGCGACCGCGTGCGTCGTGACGCTCGCACTCGGAATCGGCGCGAACACCGCGATCTTCAGCGTCATCAACGGTGTCGTGCTTCGGCCGTTGCCATACCCGAAGCCGCAGCAGCTGGTGCAGATCACGAGCCAGTTCCCGTCGATGGGCCTCGATCACTTCCCGCTCGATGCGGCCGAGTTTCTCGAGTTCCAGGAGCGAAACCGATCGTTCCAGTCCGTCGGCGCGTACGTCGTGAGCGCGGTGAACCTGGGTGGTGACGCAACGCCCATGCGCGTCACCGCCGCCATCGCATCGTCGAGCATGTTCGACGTGCTCGGCGTCCACCCGGCGATGGGACGCGCATTCACGAATGAGGAAACGCTCCCGAATCAGGCGCCGGTCGTCGTGCTCTCACACGAAGTGTGGCAGAGCGCGTTCGGCGGCCGCCCGATCGTCGGCAAGCAGATTCAAGTCGATGGCATGGCGCGCACGGTCGTCGGCATCATGCCGCCGGGCTTCGACGTGCACGAGCAAGGCGTGCAGGTGTGGGCGCCGCTCACGCTCGACCCGGCGCAGCGAAAGCAATACCGCGGCGGCCACAACTTCCTGCTCGTCGGACGACTCAAGGACGGCGTCTCACTCACACAGGCGCGCGGCGAGCTCACGCAAATGGTGAAGCAATGGAACGTCACCGACGGCGGCACGGTCGGAGCACAGTGCTGCGGCCCGGGTTTCGTGCACACGCCCGATCCGAAATTCCACCCCATTCGCTTCGACGATCTGCAATCGGACACCATCGGAGGCATAGGCCGCGCCCTATGGACGCTGCAGGCCGCGGTTGCGTTCGTCCTGCTCATCGCGTGCGCGAATCTCGCGAACCTCCTGCTCATGCGCGCCGAGACGCGCCACAAGGAGCTGGCAGTGCGCGCCGCGCTGGGCGCCGGCCGCGGGCGGCTCGTGCGGCAGTTTCTCGCCGAGAGTTTTGTGCTCTCGATCACCGGCGCCGTGCTCGGTACCGCGCTGGCGTACGTCGGATTGCGCACGCTGGTTCATGCGGCGTCGGCCGGCATTCCGCGCGCCGCCGGCGTTACCATCGACGCGCGAGTCCTGCTCTTTACACTCGGTCTCGCGCTGTTGACGGCGGTGGTGTTCGGTCTCGCGCCGGCGCTCCAGATGACTGCCGGCAACCTGGGGCTGACGCTGCGCGATGCAGGCAGCCGCACGACGGCGATCGGTGCGCGCGCACGCGTGCGCAGCGGACTTGTCATCCTGGAGATGGCGCTTGCGGTGATGCTGGTCGTCGGCGCGGGGTTGCTCGTTCGGAGCTTCTGGAATCTCATGCGCGTCGACGCGGGCTTCGATCGCACGCATCTCACGACGTTCCGCATCGCGCTGCCGCCCAAGGTGTACACTGATCCCGTTCGTCGCGTCGCGTTCTACGACAATCTGACGCGCGAACTGCGTTCCGTTCCCGGCATCGCCGCGACGACCGCGATGAGCGGACTTCCGCCACAGCGCTCGATCAACGCGAACGACACGGACATCGAAGGATACGTGCCCGCGCCGAACGGCCCGATGGCGAACATCGACTACTATCAGTACGCGCTGCCGTCGTATTTCACGACGATGCACATTCCCGTGGTTGCCGGCCGCGCGTTCGGACCGCAAGACGGTCCGATGACGGCGCCCGTCGCGATCATCAACCAGACCACGGCGCGCCTCTTTTATGGAAAGCAGAATCCGATCGGGCGTCGCATTCGGCCGGGCGGCGATTCAGTCTGGATGACGATCGTCGGCGTCGCGAAGGACGTGAAACAGGGCGGCGTCGACTCGAAGACCGGCACCGAGTTGTATCTCGACTACGAGCAGAGCCCAACGATTCGCCAGTACGCGCCGGCAAGTCTCAACGTCGTCGTCCGGTCGGATCGCGACGTCGCCGCGCTCGCGCCGGGAATTCGGAAAGTCGTCTCGTCGCTCGATGCATCGCTGCCGATCGCGCAGATGCGCAGCATGGACGAAGTCTTCGCGGCGTCCGTCGCACGACCGCAGATCCTCGCCGAGCTGCTCGGCACATTCGCGGTGATCGCGCTGGTGCTCGCGGCAGTCGGCACGTACGGTGTGCTCGCCTATTCGATCACACAGCGGGCGCGCGAGATCGGCATTCGCATCGCGCTTGGCGCGAGCGCGCAGAACGTGCGCCGCATGGTGTTGCGCCACGGACTGGGACTCGCCGTCGTCGGACTCGCGCTCGGCTTGCTCGGCGCGGCGGCGCTCGGACGCCTGACCTCGACGTTGCTGTTCGGCATCGCCCCCGTGGATACGATGACCTATGTCGCGGTCTCGGCATTCATGCTGTGCGTCGCCGGCGCGGCGTCGTTCGTGCCGGCGTTGCGGGCAACGCGGATGGATCCGCTCGAGGCGTTGCGCGCGGATTGACGCAACGGGCGATGTGACGTGTGCGTTTGCGGACAGTGCATCCCATCAGCGAACAGCGATGGGCACCGTCCGCCAACGCAACGCGTTGGTCGATACGCACTTCGTCACCGGGCGGCGCGGCACGCATCGTTCATTGAGACGCGGCATCCGAGCCACCTGAGGACGCGATGGCGTTCATGTCGATGTGGGGCCGTTGGGGCAGTTCTGCCGCGCAGGATCTGCGATTCGGCCGTCGACAACTGACTCGGACACCACTCGGTACGACAGTCATGGTCGTGTCGATCGCGCTCGGCATCGGCGTCGCGGCCGCGGTGTTCACGCTGGTCGATGTGATGCTGCTTCGGCCGCTCCCGTTTCCCATGGCCGAGCGGCTGGTGGTGCCGTTTCAGACCGTGAGCGTGAAGGCGCGCGCGCGACAGGATACCGTGGCGTGGACCTTCGCGCGATACGAGCTGCTGAAGCAAGCCGCCGCGGGCTTCGACGACATGGGATTCGCCGATTGGTCGGACGCGCTCGTCCGCCTGCCGAATGAGGACGATCATCCGATTCGTCTGGAAGCGATCACGCGTTCGTTGTTGTCGACGTTCTCGATCGAGCCAAAATTGGGACGATCGTTCGCCGCCGACGAGGATTCGGCGACACATCCGACGACGGTCGGGATGATCTCGGACCGTCTATGGCGCACCGCGTTCGGCGCGAGTCCGGGTGTCATCGGCACGACACTCGAGATCGATGGTTCGCCGGTGACGGTCATCGGCGTCATGCCGCCGCATTTCACCGGCTTCACCATCGGCGCCGACGCATGGCTGCCGGTGCGCATGATGTCGCGCATCGATCCGTCGGCGCGCTGGACCGAAAAGCTCGCCGGTCTTTCGGGAACTGTCATCGCGCGCACGAGTCGGGGCGTGACGCTCGATCGGGAGCGCGTGTATTTGCGCGCCGCGCTTCCACTCATCGATCAGATCGCGACCAATCGATTCGTCGCCGACAAGCAGGATCGCGGCATTGGCGTCGTCTCGCTCGCCGAAGCGCGCCGTCATCCGCTCGTCAAACCGATTCTCGCGCTGATGAGCGCGGCGGTGATCGGTCTCTTGGCGATCGTGTGTGCGAACATCGCGTCGATCCTGCTCGCCCGCGGCCACGCGCGCCGCGGCGAGATGGGCGTGCGGCTCGCGCTCGGCGCATCGGGCGGGCGAGTGGCGCGCCAGGTGCTGACGGAGTGTGCGTTGCTCGGATTCGTTGCGCTGCCGTGCGGAATTCTGCTCGGATCGTTCTGCGCGCAAGCGCTCGCGGCACTTCGGCCCGCCCTCCCACAAAACTGGGTGCTGCTGCGCGGCACGGATTTGCTCGCCGGCGCGTCGTTCGATCCGAACATGCGCGTCGTCGTCTTCGCGTCGCTCGTGACGATCGCGGCAACGCTGCTGTTCGGCATCGGTCCGGCGATCGCGGCCGCGCGTGTCGATGCGAAGGAGCTCATCGCGACGTCGGGCGATCTGCATGCGACGTCGCCGGTGAAGGGCCGGCAGTTGCTGGTCGCCGCGCAGATCGCGCTGGCGACGATGCTGCTGATCTCCGCCGGCTTGATGCTGCGCAGTCTCGACGTCCTGCTGCACGTCGACCTGGGATTTCAGCCAAAGGGCGTGTTGACGCTGCACGTCGCGTCGAACGATACGTCCGCGTCCGCGCGCATACGCCGGGCGGACTTCATCGCGCAGCTCACGACGATGCCCGGCATCACGTCAGTGGCGACGTCGGGTTGCGTGCCGTTCGACGTCGCGTGTCTCTATACGCTCGGCGTGCACTCGATCGGTGGCGTCGGCGGCGACCGACCGATCGAGGCCGAGCTGCACGGTGTGTCGAGCGGCTACTTCCGAACGCTTGGTATTTCGCTCGTCGGCGGACGCACGTTCGTCGATGCCGACACGATGGGCGATCATCCCGTGGCCGTGATCGGCGAGACGATGGCGCGCGAGTTGTACGGCGACCGTTCTCCGGTCGGCAAGGCGCTGGCGCTCGATCAACCGAATGCGCGGCCGATGACGATCGTCGGCGTCGTGCGCGACGTGCGATTCCGCTCGGTCGATGCGGCGCGTTCGCCGGCGGTGTACACGCTGCAATCCGAAGATCAGCAATCGCCCCGCTTCGGCGCGACGCTCCTGGTGCGAACGAGCATGAGCGGCCCGGCCGTCGCGACGACCGTGTCGCGCGCGGCGCAGGCGAGCGCGGTGCCGATGTCGCTGTCGAGCGTGCGGATGCTCGACGAGATCGTGAGCGCGGAGATGTCGGCGACGCGCGTCGTCGCGGTCCTCCTGCTCGGCTTCGCCCTCACGGCGCTCGCGCTGGCGAGTCTCGGTGTGTATGGCGTCGTTGCGTTCGTGGTGTCGCAGCGCAGCAAGGAGCTGGGGTTGCGTCTCGTGCTTGGCGCGGACGAGCGAACGCTGCTGTGGTCGACGGTCGGACGTGGCGCGATGGTCGTCGCCATCGGCTTGGGGAGTGGCGCGCTGGTGGCGATCGGAACGTCGCGACTGGTGGCGTCGTTCCTGTTCGGGATCAAGTCGCTGGATGCGACGACCTATGTCGCGGCGCTCGCGATCGTGGGCGTGGTGGGTGTCGTGGCGACGTTCCTGCCGGCGAGACGGATCATGCGGATCGACGCGGGGATGTCGTTGCGAGGCTGAACAGCGACCACGGCGATACATTTTTCGCGTATCAAGCGAGAGACCCAGCCGAGTATGGCCGCACCCAAAACACCACAGAATCTGCCGGTGAGTTCAACGGGCAGGGTCGCTTCGACGCCGTGAACGGCGGCGGCTCGGCCGGAGACACGGCGTTCGGCGGCGGTTTCGGCGCGAAGCTGCAGCGGCTCGGTCGCGAGTCCCTCGTATACGGGCTCAGCTCGATCGTCGGCCGGTTATTGAGCTACCTGCTGCAGCCGTACTACGCGCATCATTTCGATCCCGCGCAGAACGGGGTTCAGAGCGTCGTCTACTCGTACATCCCCATCGTTTCGATCGCGCTGTATCTCGGGATGGACGTGGCGTACATGCGGAATAGCGCGTCATCGCGCGCCGATCTTCGCGAGCGGCAACGCGTGTTCACCATGTCGTTCGGAATGGTCGTTGTGATCGGCGGCGCGATCACGGCGATCGTGCTGCTCGCGGCCCCGTGGTTGTCGGGCGCGGCGCGGCTCGACGCAGCCTCCATTCGATACACGATGGCCATCGTGTACTCCGATGCGCTGCTCGCGGTGCCGTATGCGCATTTGCGAATGACGAATCGCTCATGGCGGTATGCGATCCTGCGGCTTCTCTTCGTCGTCATCAGCGTGGCGCTCAACATCGTCCTGATCGGGCGGCTGCACTGGGGTGTGCAAGCAATTTTCCTGGCGAACGTCGTTGCGAACCTGTCGGTGCTCGCGCTCTTCCTGGCCGAGATCGGCCGGCTGACGCGGCCGGCGCTTCTGCGGGGCGCACCATGGAAAGCGCTCTGGAAGTACGCCCTGCCGATCATGCCCGCCATGCTCGCCGTCATGCTCGTCGAGAACGGCGATCGGATCGTGCTCAATTATCTGCCCGAGGCGACGGCGCGTGCCGAGTACGGCATGTTGTCGAAAGACGTCGTTGGCATCTACAGCTTCAACTACAAGCTTGGAGTCGCGATGCTGCTCGTCGTGCAGATGTTCCGGCTCGCATGGACGCCCTTCTCCCTGCAGCACGCGGGCCAGCGCGGCGCACCGCAGCTTTACTCGCGCGTGTTGACCGCCCTGATGCTCGTGTGCGCCGCGGTGTTCCTCGGCGTTGCACTCCTTCTGCCGTCGCTCGTTCAGGTGTCGGCGGTGCATCGATACATCAAGCCTGCGTACTGGGTCGGACTGCCGATCGTTCCAGTAATTCTCCTCGGCTACGTGTTCAGCGGGATGTACGCCGTAGTGACCGCGAGCTTGTATATCGAGAGGACAACGCGCGAGCTGCCATGGATCGCGGGCGCGGGCGCCGCGCTCAATATCGCCATCTGCATCGTGGCGGAGTCGCGCTGGGGTATGATCGGCGTGGCGTGGGCGACGCCCGCGTCATTCGCCCTCATGGCTTCGCTCGGCGCATGGCGCGCGAACCGCGTCTACCCGGTGCCGTTCGAGTGGGGACGCATTGCACACGTCGGCTCAGTTGTGCTGGCGATTTTCGTGGCCGACCGACTTGTCGCTGCGCACGGCGTGGATCCACTCTCGGCATCAGGACTGGGGATCAAGCTGCTGCTCTTGTTTGCGCTGCCTGTTGCGCTCGTCATGACGGGGTTCTTCCGCCGAGGAGAGTGGGCAGCCGTGCGGGCGCTGCTGCCCTCACTGTCTCGAACGTGAAGAGGCGAGTGTCATGGACACTCGCCTCCGTCTGAGTTTTCCGATTCGCGGCGCCAGTCGGACGTCTTATGACTCCGACACCGGCAGCTCGATCAAATATCCAGATTCTTCACAAACTGCGCATTCTGCTCGATGAACACCCGGCGCGGCTCGACTTCGTCGCCCATCAGCGTCTGGAAGATGTGGTCGGCGGCCACCGCGTCCTCCAAGCCGACTTTCAATAGCGTACGCCGCTCCGGATCCATCGTCGTATTCCAGAGCTGGTCGGGATTCATCTCGCCGAGTCCCTTGTAGCGCTGAAGATTCACGTTGTGCTTCGCGTCGGGTCCGGCCAGACGCGCCGCGATTTCGTCGCGCTCCTGCTCGTCGTACGCGTAATACTCTTCCTTGCCGCGCGCCACGCGATAGAGCGGCGGCTGCGCGATGTACATATAGCCCGCCTCGATCAACTCCGGCATCTGCCGGTAGAAGAACGTCAACAACAGCGTCCGAATGTGCGCGCCGTCGACGTCGGCGTCCGTCATGATGATGATTTTGTGATAGCGCGCCTTGCCGAGCTCGAACTCCTCCTTGATGCCCGAGCCGATCGCGGTGATGATCGTTCGGATTTCCTCGTTCGACAACACCTTGTCGATGCGCGCCTTCTCGACGTTGATGATCTTGCCGCGCAGCGGCAGGATCGCCTGGAAGTCGCGGCGCCGCCCCTGCTTCGCCGAGCCGCCGGCCGAGTCGCCCTCGACCAGGTAGAGCTCGCACATCGCGGGATCGGTCAGCGAGCAGTCGGCGAGCTTGCCCGGCAGGTTGCCGACGTCGAGCGCCGACTTTCGACGCGTGAGATCGCGTGCCTTGCGCGCCGCTTCACGCGCGCGCGCCGCCGACACGGCCTTCTCGATGACGATGTTCGCCGAGCGCGGATGCTCCTCGAGATACGCGGCGAGCCACTCGTTGACGAGCGTCTTCACCGCCGACTCGACTTCGGAATTGCCGAGCTTCGTCTTGGTCTGCCCTTCGAACTGCGGCTCGCGAACCTTGACCGAGATCACGGCGGTCAGTCCTTCGCGCACGTCGTCGCCCGAGAGCGTGAAATCCGCCTTCTTGAGGAAGTTGCCCTTCTGCGCGTAGGTGTTGATCACGCGCGTGAGCGCCGACTTGAAGCCCGTGAGGTGCGTGCCGCCTTCGTGCGTGTTGATGTTGTTGACGAAGGAGAAGACGTTCTCGTTGTAGCCGTCGTTGTACTGCATGGCGATCTCGATGCCGACGTCGTCACGCGACGTCTCGACGTACATCACGTCGGCATGCAGCGGCTTGCGGGTGGCGTTGAGATGCGCGACGAACTCCTTCAAGCCGCCCTTCGCATGGAAGGTTTCGGATTTTTCCTGGCCGGCACGCTCGTCGGTGAGCGTGATCATCACGCCCTTGTTGAGGAACGACAGCTCGCGGAGGCGCATCGCCACGGTGTCGTAGCGATAGATGAGATCTGTAAAGATCGTGTGGTCCGGCTTGAACCAGACCTTGGTGCCCGTTTCCCGCTTCGGCACATCCCGCAGGATCTTCAGCTTCGTGGTGGTGTCACCCCGCGCGAAGTCCATGTAGTGCTCCTTGCCTTCCTGCTTGACCCACACCTTGAGCTTTTCAGAGAGGGCGTTCACGACCGAGACGCCGACGCCGTGCAGACCGCCTGAGACGGCGTAGCTGTCCTTGTCGAACTTGCCGCCGGCGTGCAGCACCGTGAGCGCGAGCTCGACACCCGGCATCTTTTCCGTCGGGTGGATGTCGGTCGGAATTCCGCGGCCGTTGTCGTCGACGGTGATCGAATTGTCTTCGTGAATCGTGACGCGGACCGTATCAGCGTGACCGGCGAGCGCCTCGTCGATCGAGTTGTCGACGACCTCCCACACCAGATGGTGCAGGCCGCGCTCCGACGTCGAACCGATGTACATGCCCGGGCGTTTGCGTACCGCCTCGAGGCCCTTGAGCACCTGAATATTGCCTGCGTCGTACTTGCCCTTGTTCCCGTCGTCCGCGGTCGATTTCGCCATTAGTCACCTAGAAAGTGCGCCATGAAAAGCAGTTTCTTGCAGCCCGATGAAAACCCGAAAATCGCGCTGTGTGCAGACCGAGGAATTTAATCAATTCTCACGCTGTATGCAACATTTTGTGATCTAGACAACCGATTGCCATACAAGGCTTTATCATCCAAGTAACCACCGAATTTTCCGGATCGGCACACGGTCGGCTTTCGCGTTCAGCGAACGCAACAGCTCGGGCTCCAGCAACGACAGCTCGTTCATCCACGCATTCGTCGTCACGTGCACGAACAACGTCCCGTTCGCGCTGATCGATTGCGGCGTCGTCACCGACGCGATCTGCGGACCCACCAGCTTCGGCCAGTCCGGAATGATCGCCGCCTGCTCGACGCGATCCGCCAGCCCGCTCTCACCCAACCAGCTCGCCACGATGTTGCCGATGGGCTCAGGGCGCTTTTTCTTGGGCGGTTGGGTCACGTGACTCCCTCGAACCATCCGACCCTCCCGTTTGCGACACGCAGCTTCGCCAGACTGGTGAGCTCGCTCGGAATATCACTCTCGCGCGGCACCGCGAGAATGATCTGCTGATCGCCACTCTCGCGCGTGAGCATCTCGAGAATCCGCGTCGCACGCCGCGCATCCAATTCGGCGAACGGATCGTCGAGCAGAAACACCGGCCGCCGGCCGAGCCGCTCGGTGAACGTAGCCGCCTCGAGCATGCGCAGCGCGATCGCGGCGGTGCGTTGCTGGCCCGCCGAGCCGAACGTTCGCAGATCGCGTCCGTCGAGTGTGACGCACACGTCGTCGCGATGCGGACCGGCGTGCGTGAGGCCGCGCTTGAGATCGATCCCACGCTTCGCCTCGAGCGCCCCCGCCAGCGCCGCGACGGGATCCTGTCCCGGCTCGATCGCGCTCTCATACGCCATGCGCACGTTCGCCGACTCGCCGATCTCGCGACACAACGCCTCGAAGCGCCGCGCAACCGACTCCACCCAAGCCGCACGCGCCGACCAGATCACCGCACCATGCTCCGCCAGCGCCGGTTCCCAGACAGCCGCGTGCGCGGCCACCTGGGAACCGGTCTTATTTGATCGGACCGCGTCACGCAGCGCCGCATTGCGTCGTGCGAGCGCCGCACGATAGCGCTGCAACGCCGGCAAATAGCCGCGCGTCGTGAGCGCGAGCATGATGTCGAGAAATCGCCGTCGCACGTTAGGCGATCCCGCGACGAGCTCGACGTCGTCGGGCGAAAACATCACCGACGGCAGCGCGCCGAGCGCATCGCTCAAGCGCTCGGGAATGGCGCCGTCGAGACGCACGCGCTTGCGCTTGCCCGCGCGTTCGAAGCCCACGCCAACTTGCCGCGCGCAATCTGTCTCGACGTCGGCCTGCAAATGAAACGCCTCGGCACCGAACCGAATGAGATCCCGATCGCGCGCACCGCGCGCCGAGCGGAGGATCTGCAGGTAGTAGATGGCCTCGAGCAGATTCGTCTTGCCTTGGCCGTTCTCTCCGATGAGCACCACGCCCTCGGGCGGCGGCTCGAGCTCCACGCGTTCGAGATTTCTAAAATCGCGAACGTCGAGCCGCACGAGCCGCGCGGTATCCCGCGCGGTCACATGCCCTTGAAGCTGGCGGCCCGCTTCTCGAGAAACGCTCGCGTCCCTTCGCGCTTGTCGTCCGTCGCGGCGAGCAACCCGAACGCCGTCGCCTCATAGGCGAGTGCTTCATCGAGTGTGATGTCGTAGCCACGATCGACCAGCTCGATGCAGTGCGCCACGGCGAGCGGACTGTTGCCGAGAATCGTCTCGAGCATCTTCTTCGCCGCGTCGAGAAGCTCGGCCGCGGGCACGACGCGATTCACGAGGCCGATGCGATACGCTTCCTGCGCGTCGATCATCTCGCCGGTCATCAGCAGCTGCAACGCGCGGCCCTTGCCGATGAGCCGCGCCAATCGCTGCGTGCCGCCGTAGCCCGGGACGAGGCCGAGCTTCACTTCGGGCTGCCCGAACTTCGCGCTATCCGCCGCGAGTCGGATGTGACAGGCCATCGCCAGCTCGCAGCCGCCGCCGAGCGAGAAGCCATTGACCGCGGCGATGGTGGGCTTGGGTGAATTCTCGAAGCGGCGGAACACATCTTGTCCGCGACGCGCGAGCGCCTTCGCCGAAATGGCACTGTGCTTCTCGAGCTCCGAAATGTCCGCGCCCGCGACGAAGGCCCGACCGGCGCCCGTGAGAATGATGCCGCCCACGGCGTCGTCGGCGCGCGCGGCGTCGATGGCCTCGCCCAACTCGGCGATGACGCGATCGTTGAGGGCGTTGAGCTTGTCGGGGCGATTGACGGTGATCGTCGCGATGCGGCCGGCGACGTCATAGAGGAGAGTGTCGTACATGGGGAAGAATTTACCGCTTCGGGCGGATGCGCGCGCGGCCTGATCCGCGGTAAAGATCTTGCCAATCGGGACCGATATGTCCCGTTGGATCCGCCGCCTTGGCACCAGGAAATCAGGGTTTCGGTACGTCGATGAGAGCGACCGGGCGGTGCGCGACAAGCGCACGCTCGAGCGCATCGACGCGCTGCGCGTGCCGCCGGCGTGGCGAGACGTGCACATCGCCGCGACCCCGCGCTCGTCGATTCAAGCGTGGGGATTCGACGCTCGAGGACGGAAGCAGTATCGCTACAATGATCGCGCGGTCGAGCGGCGCGAGCTTCGGAAGTACCATCGCGTGCGGCAGCTCGCGAAGGACTTGCCCAAGGTGCGTCGCGCGCTCCGTGAAGATGCGAAGCCGAACGCGCGCGCGCAGTCACTCGATGCAGACACGGTCGCCGCGACGGTGCTGCGCATCATCAGCGAAACGTTCTGCCGAATCGGCGGCGAGCGATACGCGAAGGAGAACGGCACGTTCGGCATCACGACGCTGCGCAAGTCGCACGTCGATCTCCTGGGCGGCACGGCGTGCTTCGAGTATCGCGGCAAGGGCAGCATCAAGCAGCGTCAGTTCGTGCACGATCGCGAGCTCGTGCGCCTCGTCGCGCGGCAGCTGAAGACCCCCGGGGCGGCGCTGTTTCGCTATCGCGAGGACGGGAAGTGGCACGTGATCACCGCGCGCGACGTCAACGAGTATCTGCAGCGTCGCGTCGGCGGATACAGCGCGAAGGATTTTCGCACATGGGGCGGCACGCTGCGCGCGGCAACCGTGCTCGCCGAGCTCGGACCGGCGCGCTCGGAGACGGAAGCGAAGCGCAACGTCGCGCTCGCGATGCGCCTCGTGTCGTCGGAGCTCGGCAACACGCCGACGATCTGCCGGAAGTCGTACGTGCATCCGATGGTGGTGGCGCGCTATCTCGACGATGGCGAGACGATCCCGCTCCCTCGAGCGCGTCGTACGGCGGCCAACCTCGGCCAGGCGCATTCGCCCGAGGAGCGCGCGCTCATCGCCTTCCTCGACAAGCATTTTCCGGAGCGACGCAAGGCGCCGCGCGCCGACGTTTAGTACGTTTCATTCATGGACGTCATCCAACCGGTCGCCTGGTCGAGCGACGGACAGGGCGTGCGGATTCTCGATCAGCGCGAGCTTCCGGGCCGCGAAGTGTATCGCGATCTGCGCAGCGTCGAAGAGGTCCATGACGCGATCCTGACGCTTGCCGTGCGCGGCGCGCCGGCGATCGGCATTGCCGGTGCCATGGGCATGACGCTCGCCGTGGACGGCGGCGAACGGTGCGTCGACGAGTTGATGATTCATCTCCGGCAAGCGCACGCACGCATTCGCGCGGCGCGTCCGACGGCGGTGAATCTCGCGTGGGCGGTCGATCGCATGTTGAAGACGGCGCAGCGCGCGCATGCCCAAGCGCGCGACGTGGCCGACGCTCTGCACGACGAAGCGACGCGTATTCTCGACGAAGATCGCGCGATGTGCCGCAAGATCGGTGAACACGGCGCCACGCTCATTCCCGACGGCGCGCGCGTGCTCACGCACTGCAACGCCGGCGCGCTCGCGACGGGTGGGATGGGCACCGCGCTCGCCGCGATCTACGTCGCGGTCGAGCAGGGCAAACATGTCGAAGTGTTCGCGGACGAAACGCGGCCGTTGCTGCAAGGCAGTCGTCTCACGGCGTGGGAGCTCAAGCGCGCCGGCATTCCCGTCACCGTGCTCGTCGACGGCGCCGCGGCGTCGCTCATGGCGGAGCACGAAGTCGACCTGTGCATCGTCGGCGCGGATCGCATCGCGGCGAATGGCGATGCGGCGAACAAGATCGGCACGTACGGCGTCGCGATCGCGGCCAAACATCACGGCATTCCGTTCTACGTCGCCGCGCCCACGAGCACGTTCGATTCCGAGACGCGGAGCGGTGAGGAAATTCTCATCGAGCAGCGGAAGCCCGACGAGGTGCGCTGCGGCTTCGGATCGCTCACCGCGCCGAACGACGTCGCGATCTACAACCCGGCCTTCGACGTGACGCCGGCGGCGCTCATCACGGCGATCGTGAGCGATCGCGGCGTGCACAAGCCGCCGTACTCGTTCGCATGAAGTACGTTCTGGCGATCGACGCCGGCACGACCGGCGTCACCTGCCTGATGATCGGCGCCGACGGCCACGTTGCCGGCCGCGGCTATCGCGAGGTGCCGCAGTATTTTCCCGAGCCCGATCGCGTCGAGCACGACGCGCTCGAGATTGTGGAGTGCGTGAAGCGGTCGGCGGCCGACGCGATGCGCGCCGCGAACGCAAAGCCCGAAGCAATCGGCGTTACGAACCAACGCGAGACCGTCGTCGTGTGGGAGCGCACGACGGGGCAGCCCGTACATCGCGCGATCGTGTGGCAGGATCGGCGCACCACGGCGCGGTGCGCCGAGCTCGCGCCGCGCACCGAGTGGATTCACGCGCGCACCGGTCTGCTTCCCGATCCCTACTTCTCGGCGACGAAACTCGAGTGGCTCCTGCGCGAGCATCGGCTGCTCGAGCGCTATCGTCCACGCGAGCTCGCCGCGGGCACGATCGACTCATGGCTGATCTGGCGGCTCACCGGCGGCGCGGTGCACGCGACCGATCACACGAACGCGTCGCGCACGATGCTCTACGACGTCAACACGAAGGCGTGGAGCGCCGAGTTGTGTGAGCTGTTCGGCGTGCCGATGGAAATGCTGCCCGAGGTGCGCGCGTCGAGCGGCGACTTCGGCGAGACGGCGCGCGACGCACTCGGTATCGAAGCGCCGATACGCGGAGTTGCCGGCGATCAGCAATCGGCGTTGTTCGGCCAAGGCTGTTGGACGCGCGGTGCGAGCAAGAACACCTACGGCACCGGGGCATTTCTGCTGCTCAATGCGGGAACGGAGCGTCCGGTGGGCGCGCCGGGTTTGCTGACGACGATCGCGTGCGATGAGCGCGGAAACCCTGTGTACGCGCTCGAGGCGGCGATCTTCATCGCCGGCGCGGCGGTGCAGTGGCTGCGCGACGGACTCGGGCTCATCGAGACAGCCGCCGAGACGGACGCGCTGGCGCGATCGGTGGAGTCGAACGGCGGCGTCTACTTCGTCCCCGCCCTCACCGGACTCGGCGCACCGTACTGGGAGCCGAACGCGCGCGGCACGATCGTGGGCATCACGCGCGGAACGGGTCGTGCGCATCTCGCGCGCGCGACACTCGAGGCGATGGCGTATGGAACGGCTGAAGTGCTGGTGAGCATGGCGGACGCGAGCGGAACGAAGTTCGAGCGACTGCGCGTCGACGGCGGCGCGACGACCAATGAATGGCTGATGCAGTTCCAGGCCGATTTGCTCGGCGTGCCGGTCGAGCGGCCGGATATGGTCGAGACGACGGCGCTCGGCGCCGCGGGACTCGCCGGGCTTTCGGCCGGCGTGTGGCGCGATGCGTCGGAGTTTCTCGCGACGCGCCGCTTCACGACGTTCACACCGGCGATGAGTCGCGCGGATGCCGAGCGACTCACGACGGGCTGGCGCCGCGCCGCCCGTGCGGCGGTGTCGTGGGCGCGCGATCGCGGGGCCGAGGAGCGGTAGCATGTCGGTAAAGTCTTCGCTCGCGCAGCATTGTCGAGCACTCGCCGATTGTCGCATGTGCGGACACGAATCGAACGTGGTGCCGATCGTCTCGAGCGCGACGTCGCCGAAGGTGATGCTGGTCGGACAGGCGCCGGGGCAGGTCGAAGCCGCGGGTGGCAAGCCGTTCGCGGGCCGCGCAGGCAAGACGTTGTTTCGCTGGTTCGAGCGAATCGGCATCGACGAAGCGACGGCGCGTCGTCGGATCTACATCGCGGCGATCACGCGATGCTATCCGGGACCGCATCCCGCTGGGCGCGGCGATCGCGTGCCATCGCCGGCCGAGCAGGCGTCGTGCGCCGTGTGGCTGGATGCCGAGCTACGAATTATTCGCCCAAAGTTACTAATTCCGGTTGGCCGCCTGGCGATCGAGCGATTCTTGCCGAAGCTGCCGCTCGACCAATTGATCGGGCGAGCGCACCAGGTTTCGCACGCGGGCGGCACGTCGCTCGCGATCCCCTTGCCGCATCCGTCGGGCGCGAGCAGCTGGATTCACCAGGACGATCATCCCGCGCTGCTCGAGCGCGCGCTGGACTTGATCGGCCGAGAGCTGGCCGTCAATGGTGTGCGCGGCGACCGCGCCAAACGAGGGGCAGCCTGATGCGAGGATTATTGTTGTTGTTCGCGTTGCACGGAACGGACGATCACCCCGGCGGCGATCGCTGGTTCTCGGCCGACAAGGCGAAGCACTTCTTCGCCGCGGCGTTCGTGCAGAGTGTGTCGTTCAGCGCGTTGCGCGCCGTCGGGGCGTCGCACGGCGCGTCGCTGGCGGGCGCGACATTTCTCAGCGCGGGGGTGAGCGTGGGCAAGGAACTGCGCGATCGCAAGACGGGCGGCGATCCGAGTCTCAAGGATCTCGCGTGGGACGCGGCCGGGATCGTGGCGGCGAGTGCGCTGTTGGGGCATACGCGCTAATCGTCAGTGAGTAGGCCGAACGCCCCCGCAGGAACCCGAACCCGCGCACGCGACATTATATTGTAGCTCTGTCCCACCGAGGCCTCACATGAAGCCACGATCGAAATTTCTGCTTGGCGGTGCGCTGGTGGTTGGCGTCGCCGGCTATCTGATGGCGAGCTCGATCCGCGAGACCGGGCAGTACTATCTCACGCCGACCGAGCTCTCGACCAAGCTGAAGGACCCCCGCTTCACCGACGTCGGCGTCAAAGTCGGCGCGCGCGTCGTGCCGGGCACCATTCAGAAGGCGCCGAGTGGAAAGGAGTACGCGTTCAAGGTGACGGATGGCGCGTATACGTTCCCGGTCGTGTATCGCGGCATCGCGCCCGACACGTTCGCCGACAGCGTGGACGTCGTGATCGGCGGCCGCATGGGCCAGGACGGAACTTTTCACGCGACCGAGCTATTGGCGAAGTGTGCCTCGCGTTATGAAAACGCGCCGGACGCGAACAAATACAACAAGTACAAACAGACACCGGGATACAAGGCGGGCAGCCGCGCGTGACGGTCATCATTGGTGAGTTGTCGCTGTGGGTCGCGTTGTTGATGGCGGCCTGGTCGATGACGGCGTCGTTTGCGGGGGCTCGCTTGCGGCGCGACGAGCTGGTGGAAAGCGGCGTGCGCGGATTGTACGCGACGTTCGCGATGGTGCTCCTGGCGTCGATCGGTCTGTGGACCGCGCTGCTGACGAAGGATTTTTCGATCGAGTACGTCGCGAGCAAGATCAGCTCGACGATGCCGAGCGTGTACATCTTCACGGCGTTCTGGAGCGGCCAGGCCGGCTCGCTCCTCTTCTGGGCGCTCATCCTGTCGATGTACGCGACGATCGCCATCGCGACGAGCCGCAAGTCGAATCGCGAGCTGATTCCGTACGCGACAGGCACGCTGGCCGCGATCCTCGTCTTCTTCATCGCCACGGACGCGTTCAAGGCCAACCCGTTCGCGCGGCTCGACTTCACGCCGCTCGACGGAAATGGAATGAATCCGCAGCTTCAGAATCCAGGTATGGCGATCCATCCGCCCAACCTGTATCTGGGCTACGTCGCGACGGCGATTCCGTTCGCGTTCGCGATCGCGGCGCTGTTCACGCGCCGGCTGGACGCCGAGTGGCTGAGTGTGGTGCGGCGCTGGACGCTGCTCTCGTGGTTCTTCCTCACGGTCGGCATCATGCTCGGCATGTGGTGGGCGTATGTCGAGTTGGGTTGGGGCGGCTACTGGGCGTGGGATCCGGTGGAGAACGCATCGTTCCTGCCGTGGCTGACGAACACCGCGTTCCTGCATTCGATCATGATTCAGGAAAAGCGCGGGATGTTGCGGAAGTGGAACGTCGTGCTCGTGGTCGTGAGCTTCCTGCTCTCGATCTTCGGCACGTTCATCACGCGCTCGGGCGTCATCGAGAGCGTGCATTCGTTCTCGCAGTCGCCGGTTGGGACGTGGTTCGCGTTCTTCTTCTTCCTCTCGACGGGCGTCACGATCTATCTCGTCGCCACGCGATTGCCGAACCTCGAGGCGAAGGCCGAGCTCGAGAGCATGGTGAGTCGCGAGGCGGCGTTCCTCTACAACAACCTGCTCTTGTGCGGCATCGCGTTCGCCGTCCTGTGGGGCACGGTGTTCCCGATCATCTCGGAGTGGGTCAAGAACGAGAAGATCACGGTCGGCCCGCCGTTCTTCAATACGGTGAACGTGCCGCTCGGGCTGCTGTTGCTGGCGCTGACGGGCGTTGGACCGCTGATCGCGTGGCGCCGCGCGTCCGTGTCGAACCTCAAACGGCAGTTCGCGTCGCCGGCCATCGCCGGCCTCGTCGTCGGCGTGGTGCTCTTCGCGCTCGGCATGCGCAACGGGTACGTGCTGGTGGCGTACACGCTGTGCGGGTTCGTCGCGGGGACGATCGTGCAGGAATTCTACAAAGGGATGCGCGCCCGCCAGGCGATTCATGAGGAATCGCTCATTACAGCGTTCATACATCTCGTGGGCCGGAACCGCCGGCGCTATGGCGGGTACATCGTCCACGCCGGCATCGTGATGCTGTTCGCGGCGTTCGCCGGCATGGCGTTCAAGAAGGAATCGGACATCACGATCAGGACGGGCGAGTCGTACCAGACGAAGGATCCGTACGGCCACACCTGGAAGTTCGTGAGCCAGGGCGTGTCGACCTCCGACCGGCGCGATCGCTCCGTGAAGGCCGCGACGCTCGACGCCTTCCGCGATGGCCGGCGCGTCGGCCTCATCACCGCCGAGAAGCGCCAGTACAAGGATGCGATGGGGAACGATCTCTTCAACGAGATCACCGAGATCGGTCTCAAGTCGCGGCCGCGGCAGGACGTGTACGTCGTCCTCACGCAGGTGCCAGACGCCAACACGGCGGAGATGCGCATCACGTTCAATCCGCTCGTGATGTGGGTGTGGACGTCGGGATTCCTGATGATGATCGGCGGCTTGATCGTCATGTGGCCGCAAGCCGAGCGTCGCCGTCCGCAGGCAGGGTACGCCGCGGTCATGCCGGCTCACGGCGCCGTGACCGCGGCAAGCGAAATGCCGGTCGGCGTATGACCCCATGACCACGCGACGTCAATTCCTGGAGCGCGTCGCGGGAAGTGCAGCTGCGCTCTTCGCGGGCGCCGGCGTCTCGGCGCAGACGCCCGCGCAGCGCGGCATGATCCACGACACGATGGTCATGAAGGACACGACCAACCTGTTCGCGATGGATCAGAACGCCGCGCGGTCGGTGCGTCTCCCGCCAAAGCCGAATGCGGTGCCCGTGCTCAGCGATGATGAACGAGATGATCTCGAGCATCGCATTCATTGCCAGTGCGGCTGCACGCTCGACGTCTTCACCTGCCGCACGACCGACTTCACGTGCCAGGTGTCGCCGGCGATGCACGCCGACATCGTGGAGCTCGTGCGCGGGGGCTACGGCGCGCAGGAGATCATCGACGCGTTCGTGAACACGTACGGCCAGCGCGCGTTGATGGCGCCGAAGAAATCCGGCTTCAACTTGCTCGCCTGGATCACGCCGGGGATTGGCGTGATCGTTGCCGGCTCCATCCTCGCGATGCTGCTGCGCCGCATGGGCCGGCGCGCGGCGAGTCATGCGCCTCAGTCGCGCCCGGTGGCGCTCGACGTGGACGCGACGCCCGACGAGTTGGCGCGGCTCGAAGCCGCCGTCCGCGGCGACGACGACGCGTGATCGCGCTCGTTCTCGGCACGCTGCTCGCCGTCAGCGCGCTCGCGTTCGTGCTCTTTCCGGTGTTCTTCGGTGTCTCGCGTCGTCCGGTGCCGACGCGATTCACGCCGCGACTGAACGAGGGTGATTCCGCGGTCGCCGCGTTGCGCGAGATCGAGTTCGATCGCGCGACGGGCAAGTTGTCGGACACGGACTACGCGGAGCTCAAAAGCCGGTACACGCGCGAGGCGATCGAGGCGATGCGTCGCAAGCCGGTGGTAGCGGGCGCGCCCTCGGACGAAGAGATCGAGGAGGCGGTGCGGGCGTATCGCGAGTCGCACGGCGCCTGTCCGGTGCACGGCGCGCGTCCCGAGTCGGATGCGCTCTTCTGCTCGGACTGTGGCCGGTACTTACACGACAGGTGCGCCGATTGCGGCGCACCTGTCGTCGAGCAGGATGCTCGGTACTGCGTGAACTGCGGGAACCGGCTCGCGGCGTAGGGAGGACCGGGGCCGGCTGCGTCGCAGCCTTGACTGCCTTAGCTGCCCTTCTTGGTCGAATCCTTCGGAGCGGCCTTCTTGCTGCTCTTCTTGTGGCTGGCCTTCTTCGGGGCCGTGGCGCCGGCAGCCTTGTCGGCGGCGTTGGAGGCGACCTTGGCTTCCTTCTTCGCGTCGGTGGCGGCCTTCGTCGCCGTCTTCGCGTCGGCCGAAGCCTTGTTCGCGGCCTTGTCAGCGGTCTTCGCGGCCGACTTGGTCGACGTGGCGGCCGGCTTCTTCGCGGCCTTCTTGGTGGTGTCCTGGGCGTGGAGCTGGGCGCCGGCGAGAACAATCGCGGCGGCCGCAAACAGGGCGATACGCTTCATGTGAGACTTCCTCCGGAGGGGTGGGGTTCTATCGAAGCGTCCTGGTCGACCGAGGACGCGATACTCGCAACCGAGCGGACTCCCGAACCCGCTGTGGGAATCCGGGAAGACAGACCCTGGCTCCGAAAACGGCGTCACACCGGCGTTTCGCCGTCATCAAACCTTAACGTTCGACCGCCTCCAGCCGCCGGAGCGCCACCTCGATCGGCACGAGGGTCACGGCGGCGCAGAGCAGCGCCGCCAACCCAAAGCCGATGATCATCTCGATCGGGTCGGCATCCGACCCAAAGGCCTGCGCCGAGAGATACCCGTACACCGGCTTGGCCTCGAGAATCACCACGGCGCCGATCAGCGCCACCGACGACATCATGAACACCAGGCCGCCGAACGACGTCGGGATCTGCGCGGCGTTCTCGGTCTCGAACTGCGGGAACATCGTCCCGAACCCGAGCGCCATGCCCGCGATCGCCAGCGTCATGAACGTGATCGAGAAGACCGACACCGCGAACATGAAGTCGCTCACCTGCAGCAGATAGTCGGTGATGCCGACGATCGCCAGGGCGAGAATCAGGAGCGGTAGCGTACCCACCCAGAACTTCGCCCATAACAATGAGCGAACTGACATGGGGCTGGAGCGAAGCAACCACAGCGTGCGGCCCTCGAGACTCACGCCGGGAAAAATGAACCTCGCCGCGATCGACGCCAGCACAAAACCGGCGAGTACGAGATTCAAAAAGGGCACGACATTCACAAGAAAGAACGTGACCCCTTCGCCGCGCAGCGGCAGAAACTTGATGTTGAACACGTACACCAGCACCAGCACGCCGAGCAGAATGAGCTGCGACCACTGCGTCGTGTCGCGGAAGAAGACGCGAATTTCCTTGAGCACGAGCTCGCGGCGCACGATGCCGACTGGATTGAGCAGCGTCCGCCCCACGCGGCCGAGCGGACCGCCGCGCGCCCAGCGTTGCGCGCTTTCCTGCGCCTTGCTGAAGCCCTTCGCATACAGCCACCGATGCAGCGCCGCGCCGAGCACGAACGAAGCAGCCGCGGTCGACCAGAGCATGTAGTACGGCAGCAAGTCGGTCTTCACGTCGAGCCAGGACATCACCGCGCGCTGCACCCACTCGCTCGGCAGCATCGGCGAGGTGGGCCCGCGCAGGATACTGATGAAGTCAACGAGCGAGCGGAATCCTTCTGGACGCGCGAGTCGCTCGGGCCGCACGAGCCGGAACAACACCACGATGCCGCCGGCCGCGAGCACGGCGATCACGCTCAGAATGTCGCGCGTGCGCCGTGCCGGGAACACGTTCACGAGCAGCAGCGTCACCGCGCTGCCGATTACCGCGGGGACGATCAGAAACGGCAGAAACGTCGCGACGACGATGAGCGGAAAGAGAACACCGCCGTCGTACACGACACCGTACGCGGCGAACATCGGCACCGCCATCAACACGACCATCCAGCTCGAGTTCACGAGCGTTTCGATGAGCTTCGCGAGATATACCTTGAGCCAATCCACCGGCGCCGAAACGAGCAGATCGAGATCGCGCGCGAGGAAGAAGCTCGACAGCGCGGTGATGATGTTCGAGAGCAGCAGAATGGAAAAGAAGCCGACGAGAATGAGCCCGAGCAGCTTGCCGGCGAGCAGCGGTCCGATCTCCTGCACGCCCTTGAAGTAGCGCAGCAGGCGATAGAGCATCACGAAGATGAATGCCCAGAAGCCGAGTCCGAACACCGCGAGCAAGAGCATCCGCGCGCCGTGACCGCGTTCGCCGCCACCGGCCGCGCGCGCGCGGGCGGTGAGCCACTTGGGCACGAGCAGGTGGCGCGTGGACGGGTCAGGGAGTGCCGTCATTCCGGCGATGTGCGTCATTCCGATCGCAGCGAGGAATCTCTACGCATCCAGCACGTCGACCAGCGCGCGCGCCGCGTTCTCGCCCGTCAGGCGCAAGAAAATCTGCTCGAGCCCTTCCGTGCCGGACGCGGCGCTCGAGCGCAGCTCGGCCATGGTGCCCTGGGCGCGAATCACGCCCGCCTGTATGATCGCGATGCGATCGCACAGCGACTCGGCCACCTCGAGCGTGTGCGTGGACATCATGATCGTGTGGCCGCGTCGTGTGTATTCTCTAAAGAGATCCTTCAGAATGCGCGCGGCCTTCGGGTCGAGCCCGACCATCGGCTCGTCGACGACGATCACCTCGGGCCGATGCACGAACGCGCTCGAGATGATAAGTTTTTGTCTCATGCCGTGACTGTAGCTCTCGACCAGCTCGTCGCGCCACTCCTCGAGATCGAACAGTGCCAGCAGCTCGCGCGCGCGGTGCTCGACCTGCTCACCTTCCTGATCGTATAAGCCCGCCACGAAGCGCAGGAACTCGGCGCCCGTGAGCTTTTCATAGATGAACGGCCGATCGGGAATGAAGCCGAGCTTCGCCTTCGCCGCGATCGGTTCACGCTCGATGTTGATGCCGCCGATCTCGACCACGCCGCTCGTTGGACGCAGGATGCCGGCGATCATGCGCAGCGTCGTCGTCTTGCCCGCGCCATTGGGGCCAAGGAATCCGAACAGCTCCCCGCGCGGCACCTCGAGGTCGATGCCGTTCACCGCGGTGAAGCTGCCGTATCGCTTGGTCAGGTTCGTGAGCTTGATCATGCGCGAGGCGTATTCAGGGCGTGGGACGCGAGTTGGCCATCAGCACTTTGATTTGAAGATTGCCCATCACCCGCAGCAGCTCGGCTTGGCGACCGAGTCCGCCGACGATGAGCCGCAGGTGCGCAGCGTCTGCAGGAAACTGGCCGAACGTTGGGTCGACGGGGACCCAGTCCCCGAGGTAGACCTCGGGCCAGGCGTGGTAGTAAAACTTTCCGCCGACGTAGGCGAGGCCCGAGGCAATGCGCGCCGGGAGCCCGATCGCCCGCGCGAGCGCGACGTAGAGTTGGGTGTGCTCGTTGCAATCGCCGACGCGCTTGTCGAGCACTTCGAGCGCACTTGGAATGCCGAAGGTGACGCGCGGGCGAATCGAGTCGTATACCCACGCGTTGATTTGTTCGGCAACGAGCCGCGGGTCGCGATGCGGCCCCTCGATGCGAAGCGCGAGCCGGCGAATCTGCGGATCGTCGCTCTGGATGAGCGGCTCGGGGCTCGTGTACTTCGAATCGACGGGCGGCCGTTGCCCGACGAGATACTTCGACGTGAAGGCTTCCGGCGGAATCTGCGTGATCGTCAGCGTTCCGTTGGAGAAGCGCTGCCGTTGGCCGCTGATGTCGAATCCCGACAGGTCGGCTCCCGTGAGGCGCGCGGTCAACGATTCGACGTTCCGATCGAGCTTCTTGTTCGCGGCGATCGCCGTTGTCTCGAGGATGTCGCGATCGTCACTCACCATGGTGTGATTCGAGTCGGCGCGCCAGTTCTCGAATGCGACTTCGTAGGGCAGGCGCCGCAGCGCGAAGCCAAGCTGCGTCGTCTCCACGATGCGCCCCTGCTCGTCGATCCATCCGGAGAATCCGCCGTTCGACGACGAGGTGATTTGCCACGCGTGAATCGAATCGGGTTGAATGCCGCGCCAACGCTTGGAGGTCGAATCGTACACCGAGCTGTCATTCACGATGAACAGCGATTCGGCGCGCACCTCGAGCTCGACGTTCTTCGGGGCCATCGTCGAGGGATCGAACACGGGAAGCGTGTAGTGTTTGCCGACTTTCGGCTTCTCGCCCAGGGCGACCGCGAGCGGGACGAGCGTCGGAAGCAGGATTGGGCCGTCGATCGGAATGCGCGACGTGCGTCCCGTATCGTTGCCCGACGAGATGTTGAGCAGCAGCACGCTGTCGCCTTCGACCAAACCGCGCGCACGAACCGGCCCGCTCTCCGTGTCCAGCGCAAGATCGAAATTCTTGAGGCGCAGAGCGCGCGAGAGCGTCACGTTGGTGCGCGCGGTCGCGCGGCGCGCTTTCCCACCGATGGGAATGTCGGCGACGAAGTAGTCGTTGACGGTGATCGAGGCTTGCGCGGTGTCGATGGTCGACGAGGCGAAGCCGATCTGTCTCGTGCCCTGCATCACGCCGTAGTAGACCGCGCCGGGAGAAATGCGCATGGCCGCTTCCGCCAGGCGTTCGACTTGCGGGCGGAAGTACTCGCGATGAACCAGCAGCGCGATGCCGGCGAGCCACGCGATGATGATCGCGGTCCCGACCAGCACGCGCCTGTGCATTAGCGGCGTTGCGCTTCCCGCGCGCGTTGATACGCGGCCGTCGCTTCTTCGGGACGACTCATGCGATCGAGTACACGGCCGATGGCGTTCATCGCACGCCAGTTCTCAGGCTGCAGTCGCGCCGCCGTTTCATATGAAGCAAGCGCCTCGGGCAGCCGGTCGACCTGATTGTACGATTCGCCGAGCTGGTAGTGCGCGACCGCTTTCTCGGGATCGAGGCTGACGGCGCGCTCGAGCGGAGCGATCGCATCGCGCCAGCGCGCGCGGCGGCACAGCGAAATGCCGAGCTCGATGAGTGCCTCGACATCGGTTTCTTCGAGTTTGTCCTTCGACGTCATGGTCCGGCGTGAAACGAGAGTTGTCGTTGAGGTACCTGCCGTCAATCGGTCCTGCCGTGCTGCAGTTGTGCTGCAGTTGTGCTGCCGCCGTACTTCCGCCGTGCTACCGCGTTGCTTACGTCAGCGCGAGCGTCGTCTCGCCGTTGATCCACTCCAGGTACTTCTCGGTTCCGGCCTCGACTGGAAGGGCGAGCAGCTCCGGCACCTTGTATGGATGCAGCTCGTCGAACGCGGCGCGCAACGAATCGAGGCGCGCCGAGCGGGTCTTGAGCATGACAACCACTTCGCGCTCGTCGGCGAGCTTGCCTTGCCAACGATAGAGCGAGCGCGCCGCCGGAAGAAGCGTCCCGCAGGCGATCAACCGCCGTTCGAGCAGCGTCCGCACGAATTTCACCGCCTCCTCGTCCGAGGCGACGGTGGTCAGCACGACGATGGCGTCCGTATGAGGCATCCCCGAATATAGCGACCTTGTATCAGCTCGGTCCGATGGGCACTTTTCCCTGGCTATGGCAGAAGATGCGCTGATCGTACGGGGTGCCCGCGAGCACAACCTCAGGAACATCGACGTCACGATCCCACGCGATCGCCTGACGGTCATCACGGGCTTGTCCGGCTCCGGCAAATCGTCGTTGGCGTTCGACACGATTTACGCCGAAGGACAGCGCCGCTACGTCGAATCGCTGTCGGCGTACGCGCGACAATTCCTTGGGCTGATGGAAAAGCCGGACGTCGATTCGATCGAAGGACTGTCGCCCGCCATTTCCATCGAGCAGAAGACGGCGGGCCACAATCCGCGCTCGACGGTCGGCACCGTCACCGAGATCTACGACTACCTCCGCCTGCTATGGGCGCGCGCGGGTACGCCGCATTGTCCCAACTGCGGGCGTCCGGTGCAGCGACAGAGCGCGGCGCAGATCGCGGGGCTCGTGTTGACGTGGCCGCGCGACACACGCATCGAAGTGCGCGCGCCGCTCGTGCAAGGTCGCAAGGGCGAGTTCCGCGATCTGTTCGAGCAGGTGCGCCGGCAGGGATTCATTCGCGCGTACGTCGACGGTGAGCTGATCGAGGTCGCGTCGCCGCCCAAGCTCAACAAGCGCCAAAACCATTCGATTTCCGTGATCGTGGATCGTCTCGTCGTGCGCGACGAAGATCGCGCGCGGTTGACCGATTCGGTCGAGACGGCCCTCAAGCTGGCGGACGGTGTCGTCGAAGTCGGGAACGCCGATTCGAAGACCGCCGAGGTATTCTCCGAGCGCTACGGCTGTCCGACCTGCGGCATCTCCTTGCCCGAGCTCGAGCCGCGACACTTCTCGTTCAACTCGCCCTTCGGCGCATGCCCCAAGTGCGGCGGCCTTGGCACCACGCGCCGCGTGAGCGAGCAGCTCATCCTGGGCGATCCGCGCATCTCGATTCTCGAGGGCGTGATCATCCCGTGGGGTGAGCCGAGCGGGTATCTGCGGAAGATCGTGCTGCCGGCGTTGGCGCGGCAGCTCAAGTTCGATCTGAACGCGCCGTGGGGCGACCTGTCGAAGAGCGTGCGCGACTCCATCCTCCACGGCGACAAAGGCAAGAGGGCGGCAGGCAAAGATTCGATCGAATGGGAAGGCGTGCTTCGCAACATCGAGCGCCGGTACGAGGAATCCGATTCCGATACCGTGCGCATGGAGCTTCAGGAATACATGATCGAGGTGCCGTGCTCGGCGTGCGAGGGCAGGCGGCTCAAGCCGGAATCGCTCGCCGTCACGGTCGAAGGGAAGAACATCGGCGAGGTCGTCGAATATCCGGTCACCGAGACTTTAGCGTTCTTTGATCGCGTGCCGGTGCGCACCGACAAGAAGCCGGGGCTCGATCCGGAAATCGCCGGTCCAATTCTCAAGGAAGTCAAGGAGCGCCTGCGCTTTCTCGTCGACGTCGGACTCGACTACCTCACACTCGGCCGATCGGCGGAATCGTTGTCGGGCGGTGAGGCACAGCGCATCCGGTTGGCGACGCAGATCGGTTCGCGGTTGGTGGGTGTGTTGTACATCCTCGACGAGCCGTCGATCGGACTCCACCAGCGTGACAACTCGCGCCTGCTGGCCACGCTCGAGCAGCTGCGCGACCTCGGCAACACGGTGATCGTCGTCGAGCACGACGAAGAGACCATGCGCGCCGCGAACCACATCATTGATTTGGGCCCCGGCGCGGGGAAGCACGGGGGCGAAGTGATCGCGGTGGGCGACGTCGATCAGATCATGCGCAACCCGAACTCCGTGACGGGCAAGTTTCTGAGCGGCGAGATGAAGATCGCGACGCCGCCGGCGCGCCGGCCGGTCGATGCGCACAAGAAGATTCGCATCGAGGGCGCGCGCGAGCACAACCTGCGCAACCTCGACGTCGAGATTCCGCTCGGCATGTTCGTGGCGGTGACCGGCGTGTCGGGTTCCGGCAAGTCGACGTTGATCGAAGACATTCTGCATCGCTCGCTCGCGCGGCATTTCTATCGGGCGCGAGTGATTCCGGGTGCGCACACGCGCATCACGGGCTTCGAGCACATCGACAAGGTCATCGACATCGATCAGAGTCCGATCGGGCGTACGCCGAGGTCGAATCCCGCCACGTACACCGGCCTCTTTACGCCGATTCGCGAATTGTTCGCCGAGATGCCCGAGGCGAAGATTCGCGGCTACGGGCCGGGGCGCTTCTCGTTCAACGTGAAGGGCGGCCGCTGCGAGTCGTGCCAGGGCGACGGTCTCGTGAAGATCGAGATGCACTTCCTGCCGGACGTGTACGTCCCCTGCGAGGTGTGCAAAGGCAAGCGCTACAATCGCGAGACGCTCGAGGTACGCTTTCGCGGCATGACGATCGCCGACGTGCTGGAGATGACGGTCGAAGACGCGTGCGCGTTCTTCCAGAATCAGCCGCGCATTCATCAGAAATTGCAAACGCTTTCCGACGTGGGGCTTGGCTACATCCACCTGGGCCAAAGCGCGACGACGCTGTCCGGCGGCGAGGCGCAGCGCGTGAAGCTGGCATCAGAGTTATCTAAACGCGACACCGGACGGACGTTCTACATTCTCGACGAACCGACGACGGGGTTGCACTTCGAGGACGTTCGTGTGTTGCTCGACGTGCTGCATCGGCTCGTCGATCGCGGGAACACGGTGCTCGTCATCGAGCACAATCTCGACGTGATCAAGACGGCCGACTGGATCCTCGATCTCGGGCCGGAAGGCGGAAACCGCGGCGGGACGATTGTCGCGCAGGGGACGCCGGAGGATGTGGCGGCGGTACAGGCGTCGTATACCGGTGAATTCCTGAGGCCGTTGCTGGCGAGAGAGAAGAAGCGCAAGGCTGGGTGAACGCGTGTGACACCACCGTCTAGGTTTCACGAATGGTCTCCCTCCTCGACATCATCGGCCCCGTCATGGTTGGGCCGAGCTCATCACACACCGCAGGCGCGTGCCGGATCGGGCTTCTCGCCCGCGGCCTCGTCGGCGGAACGCCCGAGCGCGCGAAGATCGAGCTGCACGGGTCGTTCGCGCGCACCGGTGAAGGACACGGCACCGACAAAGCGATCGTCGCGGGTTTGATGGGCTTTCGCCCGGACGACGATCGCATTCGCACGGCCCTCGAGATCGCGGAGCGTGAGGGGCTGGATTATCGGTTCGAGAAGACGACGCTCGACGAGGAGGCGCATCCGAACAGCGTGCGCATCACCGTCGAGCGCGCCGACCGGTCGGCGGTGATGACCGGCGCATCGCTCGGTGCGGGGCGCGTGCTCGTGAGCAGGATCGATGGGTTTCCGGTCGAGGTATCAGGAAACTATCACACGATCGTGCTGGTGGCCGAGGACATGCGCGGGTCGATCGCGAAGATCGCGTCGCTGCTCGCCGAGGACGGATTGAACATCGCGACGCTTCGGCTCACACGGCAGAAGAAGGGCGGCGACGCGTTCATGGTGATCGAGCTGGACGACTATCCCGACGAAACCGTGCGCGACCACATCCGCGCGCTGCCGTGGGTGCGATGGGCGTTTCGCCTTGATAAAGTTTCGGCATAAAATAATATGTATAAGTCTCTCACGGCGGCCGTCCGCGACGCGACGTCGCGCGGCATCTCGCTCTCCCAGCTCGCGCTCGAGACCGAATCCGACGATCAGGGCCGCCCCGTCGGCGAAATTCGCGACGTGCTGCGCCGCGCGCTGACGGTGATGAAGGGCGCCGTCGAGCAAGGCCTCACCGGCAACATGAAATCCGCATCGGGTTTGGTCGGCGGCGACGCCGCAAAGCTCGTGCACGGGCGCCATGGCCCGCTGGCCAACACGCCGTTCCGGGACATTCTTGCGAGGGCGCTCGCCGTGCAGGAAGTGAACGCCGCGATGGGAGTGATCGTCGCGGCGCCAACCGCGGGCGGCGCCGGTGTGCTGCCCGCGGTGCTCACCGGATTGGCGCACGCCAACAACTTCGACGACGAAAAGCTGATCGACGCGCTCGCGACCGCCGGATTGATCGGCGCCGTCGTCGCCGAGCGTGCGTCGTTGTCCGGCGCGGAGGGTGGGTGTCAGGCGGAGACGGGAGCCGCGGCCGGCATGGCGGCGGGCGCGGGAACGGAAATGATGGGTGGCTCGCCGGAGCAGGCGATGCACGCCGTGGCGCTCGCCCAGCAGGGAACGCTGGGCCTCGTCTGCGATCCACTCGGTGGCCTGGTGGAGCTGCCGTGCGTCTTCCGCAATGCGACGGGCGCGGCGATCGCCCTCGCGGCGATCGAGATGGCGATGGCCGGCATCACGTTCGCCATTCCGGCCGATGAAGTCATCGATACCATGGGCGACATCGGTCGCGAGATGGACGTGCGCTATCGCGAAACGGCGGGCGGCGGCCTCGCCGCCACGCCGACGGGACGACGATTGGCGCGCGAACGGTTGGTGCAGATCAAGCGCAGCGAATGAGACGCCTGTCGGGCCGTCTCGCCGAACGCGCTGTCGCGTCATACCTTATCCGTCATCCCTCGCTGCGCTCGGGACGACACGTAGTGTCAGCTTGAAACGTTCTCGGCTTTGCATCGTAGGAACTAGAGCATCTCACGCCAGGACCACGCGATGGTGACCAAGGAAGACATCGAACGCTTTCTCGACCGGTTGGAGGGCGAGGGGGCGACGTACTCGGAAGTCGAACCCGGCCTCTATGTATTGAAGCCGAGCGGCGAGCTGGATTTCAGCGTCGTCGTGCACTTCTCACCGCCCGTCGTGGTGCTGCGCGTCAAAGTGATGACGCTTCCCAGTAACGCGGACTCGCTGGCGACCCTCAGTCGCCGGCTGCTCGAGCTGAACGCCACCGATCTGGTGCACGGCTCCTACGGCATCGAGAACAATTCCATCGTCATGACCGAGGCGCTCGAGCTGTCGCACCTCGATTTCGAGGAATTCCTCGCCGCCTACGAGAGCATCACCGTGGCGCTGGCGTCGCATCTGCGTGAACTCGGCTCGTACCGCGAGGCACACTAATCCATGGGCATCTTCGATAGACTGTCGGCGCTGCTGCGCTCGAACATCAACGACATGATCTCCCGGGCTGAAGACCCGGAGAAAATGTTGAATCAGATTCTGGTCGACATGCGCTCGCAGCTCGCCAAGGCCAAGCAGCAGGTGGCCACGGCGATCGCCGACGAGAAGCGATTGCGCGATCAGGCGGACGCCGAGTTCAAGCAGGCGGCCGATTGGGAGAACAAGGCGATGCTCGCGATCAAGGAAGGCCGCGACGATCTCGCCAAGCAAGCCCTCATGCGGCAGCAGGAGCATTCCACCCACGGCCAGCAGCTCGAGCAGACGTGGGAGCAGCACCGCATGGAAACGGAGAAGCTCAAGAACTCGCTCCGCGATCTGAACGACAAGATCGAAGAAGCCAAGCGCAAGAAGAATCTGCTCGTCGCGCGGCAGCGTCGCGCGCAGGCGCAGAAGCGCATCGCCGAAACGATGTCGTCGATGTCGGAGAAGTCGGCGTTCGACGCATTCGCCCGCATGGAAGAGCGTATCGAAACGAACGAACGCCAGCTCAAGGCGTCGATCGAAATCGAAGAGGAGTTCACGGGCGACCGCCTCGCGCAGGACTTCAAGCAGCTCGAGCGCGGCGCGGCGGCGGGTACCGTCGACATGCAGCTTCTTGCCCTCAAGCAGAAGATGGGCATGCTCCCTGCTGGATCACCCGAGAAGAAAGCGCTCGGCGCGGGAAGCAACGAAGAGGAAGTCCACGCCGAGATCGAGGACATCACCGAGAAGAAAAGCCATTGACCTCTGACGGCACGCGCATGGTAGTTCCGGTGGGGCGGTTCAAGTTCGGCCCCATCCTGGCAGCGACGGTATTGACAGTCCTGGGCATCTGGCTGTTCAAGACGGTCGCTGAGGTTTTTGTGCTGCTGATGCTCGGCATCCTCATCTCGTTGTTCTGGGGCGCGGTCGCCGGTTTGATCGAACGGCACACGCGCCTGCCCGAGGGCGCGTGTCTCGCGTTCGCGATCATCGGATCGCTGAGCGTGCTGGTGTTGCTGGGGTGGATTCTCGCGCCGCCGGTGATCGATCAGACGCGCAAGCTGATTCAGGCGCTGCCCGATCAGGTGACGGCGTGGGAGAACGGCATCGACGGGATGGCGAACCGCATGCCCGCGCTGCGTGACATTGTCGGACCGCCGGGCGAGCATCGGATGGTGCACGCGGTCTACGATCAATTCAGCGGATTCTTCGGGACGATTCCCACGAAGGTGTTCCAGCTCGTCGATGCCGCGATCAGCATTTTCGCGGTGATGGTGATGGCGATCTACCTCTCGCTGCATCCCGCGTTGTATCGCGAGTGGCTGATCGCGCTCTTTCCGCCGATCCATCGCGATCTCGTGCGCGACGTGCTCGCCGATCTCGCCGATGCGCTGCGTGCGTACATCGTCGGCCAGCTGTTGACGATGACCTTCCTGGGCGCGATCACCGCGCTTGGTTTGTATTTGTTGAACGTGCCGTTCTGGCTGCCGTTCGGCATCTTCACCGGGCTCGTGGCGATCGTCCCGTTCTTCGGCACGCTGTTGTCGACGACGCTGCCGGCGTTGTTCGTGCTGACGGGCAAGGGCTACTACGGCTTCACGCCGCTCGGCCACGCGCTGTTGGTTGTTGGACTTGGCGTGGTGGTGCATTTGATCGAGGGCAACATCGTTTCGCCGCTCGTGATGTCGAAGAAGGTCGATCTGCCGCCGGTGCTGACGATCATGTCGGTGCTGGTGATTGGAAAGTTGCTTGGGCCGCTGGGCCTGATCGTCGCGCTGCCGACGCTCGCCGCGCTGATGGTGATCGTGCGCCGGATTCTGATCACGCGCATCTACGAAGGACAGGGCTTCCGCCGCACGACGCGCGAGCGTCCCGTGGTGTTGCGCGTGCCGGCACCCGGTGGTGGTGTGATCGTGCCGCCGGGGACGTCGTTCGATGTGGTGACGGCGGCGGAGCGGTCGGGGGCGCGGCGGAGTGCGTGAACGTGCGCGAACGTGCGCGCACGTGCGTGAACGTGCGTGAACGTGCGTGAGGCCCGCGCGACAATAGCCCGGTCGGCGACAAAATGATGGTGAACGACGGCGATCCGCGCGAAAGATTGCCGCATGTCGATCGCGCTCGAGGTCCGCGGCGTACGCAAACGCTACATCGCCGGTGACGGCAATTGCGTCGCCTCGGCAAACGTGCTGCGCGGCATCGATCTCACCGTGCGTTGCGGCGACGCCATCGCCATCATCGGTGCCGCGGGCGCGGGCAAGTCCACGTTGATGTTGTGCCTCGCCGGCCTGCTGCGAGTCGACGCCGGCGACATCGAATGGTTTGGCGAACGCGATCGGGCGCTCGCGGCGCGACGCGCGGTCTATCACGTCGCGCGCACCGACTTGCTTCGCGCCGGAGCGGCGGGCGATGCGCACGTCCATCTCGTCGATCTGCCGGCGGACGTCCTCGCCGGCGCCCACGTCCGCACGTGGATTGCCGGGCGTCGAGCGGCGGGCGATGCAATCGTCGTCGGCGCTCGCGAGGCGGACAGCGTCGCCGACGTCACGACGCGCATGGTCGAGCTTCGCGGCGGTGTGCTGCGACCACACGTCCGCGCCGCGACGCGCGTCGCCGAAGGCTTCGCGCGCGCGCAGATTTGTTGACCGCTCTTCGGGACACGTCTAGCATTCGTTGAATTCACCTCAACGCGCTGACGCATGCCCGCCGAATTCCGCCTGTTCAACACGATGACGCGCTCGATCGAACCGTTCGCGCCCGCGGACGGCGAGACGGTACGCATCTACAGCTGCGGACCCACCGTGTACAACCCCGCCCACCTCGGCAACTTTCGCACGTTTTTGTTCGCGGACTTGCTGCGGCGGACGCTGCGTCTGCGCGGATGGAAGGTGCGCCAGGTGATGAACCTGACGGACGTCGATGACAAGATCATCAAGCGCGCGCACGAACAGAAAAAAACGATTCGCCAAGTGACGGAGCCGGTCACCGAAGTTTTTCATCAGGACCGCGAGTACCTGCGCATCGAGCGCGCGGAGGTCTATCCGAAGGCGACGGACTACATCCCGCAGATGATCGCGCTGGTCGCCACGCTGATCGAGCGCGGCGTCGCCTACGTCGCCGACGACCGATCGGTGTACTTCGCCATCGACCGGTTTCCGCAGTACGGGCGGCTGTCGCGCCTCGACAAGCGCGAGCTCAAGACCGGCGCTCGCGTCGCGCAGGATGACTACTCGAAGGAAAACGCGCAGGACTTTGCGCTCTGGAAAGCCGCGACGCCCAACGATGAGGTGACCGGGGCGGCGTGGGACTCGCCGTGGGGCAGGGGTCGGCCCGGGTGGCACCTGGAATGTTCGGCGATGGCGATCGATCTGCTGGGCGAGACGCTGGACATCCACTGCGGCGGAATCGATCTCATCTTTCCGCATCATGAAGACGAAATCGCGCAGTCCGAGGCTGCTACTGGCGCTACGTTCTCACGATTCTGGTGCCATGGTGCCTTCTTATTGATCGAAGGCACCAAGATGGCCAAGCGCCTGGGCAACGTCACCACGGTCAAGGGGATGCGCGAGGCCCAGATCTCGGCAGCTTCGGTGCGGCATTTCGTGTTCAACACGCACTATCGGAAGGAGTTGAATCTGTCCGAGGAGGCGCTCGAGGCGTCGATCAATGCGGTTCGGCGCGTGGGTGATTTCGCGGATCGGTTGGCGGGCGCATCGGGTGGGACGCCGGCACTAGCTGAGGCGGCGAGGACGGCAGTGGCGGAGGTGGAGGGGGCGTTGTTCGATGATTTGAACGCGCCGAATGCGCTGGCCGGGTTGTTCACCTTCATTCACAATGCGAATGCCGAGCTGGACAGGCGCGGCACGGATGAGGCGGCGTTGGATGAGGCGCGGCGAGCGTTTGCGCGGATCGACTCGGTGTTGGATCTGGTGCCGGATCGGATGGTCGAGGATCCTGAGCTCGTTGCGTGGGTGGAGGAGCGGATGGCGGCGCGGAGGGCGGCGCGTGAGCGGCGGGATTTTGCGGCGGCGGACGAGATTCGGGGTGAGCTGACCGCGCGGGGAATTGCGATCGAGGATACGGCGCAGGGGACCAAATGGAAGCGGGCGCGGTAGAACGGGCGAACTCTGTAACTAACGGTAGGAGCGCGTCTTGACTTGCTTTCCCAGCCTGGCTATCCTACGAGTCTCGCGCAAAATTGGCCGTCTGCTGACGTAGCTCAATTGGCAGAGCACCTGATTTGTAATCAGGCGGTTGCGAGTTCGATTCTCGCCGTCAGCTCTGTTTGTTGAGGAAAGGTGATTCGTCGCCGCTATCGGAGCGTCGTAGAAGACGTTGAGTGGGTGGTCGCGCAGGACAATCCGGTGGGGTGGCCGAGTGGCTAATGGCAGCAGACTGTAAATCTGCCGGGTTAACGCCCTACGAAGGTTCGAATCCTTCCCCCACCATGCGAAGGGCGATGGCGTCGGGCGGGTGCCCGCGAGCGGGCGGTTGGTGGAGGATGTGAGTGGAGTTGGAGTGGGAGCGCAGGCGATGCGGGAGTAGCTCAGCTGGTAGAGCGCAAGCCTTCCAAGCTTGATGTCGCGGGTTCGAGCCCCGTCTCCCGCTCTTCGAGTTGTGTCAATGCAACCATCGGTCGCGGCACGGATGCAGGTTTTAGTAAACTGGTAATTGTGCAAGAATGCTGACGTAGCTCAGTTGGTAGAGCACACCCTTGGTAAGGGTGAGGTCATCGGTTCAATCCCGATCGTCAGCTCTGAGCAAGCCTGAACAAGCAGGTTGAAGCACGTTCGAAGATTTGGACATCAGGGAACACGCGGGCGGGAAGAGGGAAGCGGGCACGGCGTCCGGGTCTCGCTTCCCATTTCGTGTCCCGCAATTCGGAAGGCAGCATGCCCAGAGAGAAGATCATCCTCGCGTGCAGCGAGTGTAAGAATCGCAATTACTTCACCACGAAGAACAAGCGCCTGCATCCCGAGCGCGTCGAGTGGAAGAAGTACTGTCCGCGCTGCAACAAGCATCAGACGCACAAGGAAACCAAGTAATGGCGGAAGCGGTCGCGCGTCCGACTGGGTCGGGCACGGGCGGCAGCGCCGGCGGTTCCGGCGGCCGCGGTACGGGCTCGGCGAACGAGCCGGGGTTCATCGGCAGAATGGTCGCGTTCTATCACGGCGTCATGGCCGAGATGCGGAAGGTGACGTGGCCGGACATGGCGCAGGTGCGGTCGGCGACCATCGCCATCATCATCTTCGTGCTGCTGTTGGGCCTCCTGATCACGATTCTGGACTTCGTGCTCACCGGCCTTCTGGTCAAGATGATTCCGTCGCTCTTCGCGGGCCGGTAGCGCATGGCGGAACACCGCTGGTACGCCATCCAAACGACGGCCGGGCACGAGAACAAGGTTCGCTCGCTCTTGCAGCGGAAGATCGAGGCGGACGCTCGCGCGGCGGAAGAGCGTCCGATTCGACAGGCGCTCGTGCCGACGCAGGAAGTGGTCGAGATCAAGAACGGCAAGAAGGTCACGGTCGAGCGGAAGCTCTATCCCGGCTACGTGTTGGTCGAGATGGACATGAATCAGGAAACCGCGCACGTCGTGAACGGCATTCAGGGCGTCATCAAGTTCGTCGGACACGACCAGCGATTCCCGCAGCCGCTCCGGCCGGATGAAGTCAACCGTCTCTTGGGCATTGCCGACGAGCGGGAAGAGGAAGCGCCGAAGGAGGAGATTCCGTTCCTCGTCGGTCAGGCAGTCGCGATCACGGAAGGGCCGTTCACGGATTTCAATGGAACGGTGGAAGAAGTGATGGCGGACAAAGGCAAGGTGCGCGTGTCGGTGTCGCTGTTCGGGCGGCCGACGAGCGTGGAGTTGGATTACCTGCAGTTGAAGGCGTATTAGTCATCCCGAGCGCAGCGAGGGATCTGGCATCACGGTAGAGGGACATCCCTCAGACCAGGACGCAAGATTCCTCGCCTTCGGCTCGGAATGACAGAGGGCCGTCAGCGACCACTCTGACGTAAAAGGTTCAGTGGGAGATCGACCGGTTCTCTGAACCGGATAGTTCACAAGGAGTTCTATGGCGAAGAAAGTCACGGGGTTCGTGAAGCTCCAGATCCCCGCGGGCAAGGCCAACCCGGCCCCTCCGGTCGGTACGGCGCTCGGTCCGCAGGGCATCAACATCATGGCGTTCTGCAAAGAGTTCAATTCTCGGACGCAGGGCCAGGATACGATCCTCCCGGTCGAGATCACGATCTACTCCGACAAGTCCTTCACCTTCATCACGAAGACGCCGCCCGCGGCCATTCTCCTGAAGAAGGAAGCGGGCATCGAGAAGGGATCGGGACAACCGAACCGCAACAAGATCGGGAAGGTCACGCGCGCGCAGGTCCGCAAGATCGCGGAGCTCAAGATGCCGGACCTCAATTGCGACAGCATCGAGTCGGCCATGGCGATGATCGCCGGCGCCGCGCGCTCGATGGGCATGGAGGTCGTGGACTGATGCGCGACCATGGCAAGCAGTACGTCAACGCCGCGAAGAACCGCGACATCGCTTCCACGTACCAGCCCCGTCAGGCGCTGGAGATCGTGAAGAAAGCGGCGTACGCCAAGTTCGACGAGACGGTGGAAGTCGCCGTACGCCTGGGTGTCGATCCGCGCCACGCCGATCAGGTCGTGCGTGGCACCGTCGTATTGCCCGCGGGTACAGGGAAGTCCGTTCGCGTGCTCGTCATCGCGGTCGGCGACAAGGCGAAAGAAGCGCAGGATGCCGGCGCTGACTACGTCGGGGCCGAGTTCATTCAGAAGATCAAGGACGGCTGGCTGGATTTCGACGTCCTCATCGCGACCCCGGATCAGATGGGCCAGTTGGGCCAGCTGGGACGGGTGCTCGGTCCACGCGGTCTCATGCCCAACCCGAAGGCGGGCACGGTGACGTTCAACGTGGGCAACGCGGTGCGTGAAACGAAGGCGGGCAAGATCGAGTTCCGCGTCGACAAGGCGGGGAACGTCCACGCGCCGATCGGCAAGGTGTCGTTCGGGGTCGAGGCGCTCGAGACCAACTTCACCGCGTTCATGGATCAGATCGTCCGCGCGAAGCCGGCCGCGGCCAAGGGTGTCTACGTCAGAAACGTCTCGGTGTCCTCGACCATGGGTCCTGGCGTCGCCGTCGACAGCACCCTCTACCGGGTCTAATCAATGAAGCGCAACGAAAAAGAGCAGCTCGTCACGGAGCTGAAAGAGAAGATTCAGGGCGCCACGGCGCTCTATTACACGGATTTCACCGGGCTGAACGTGAAGCGCATGACGGAACTTCGTCGCACGCTCCGGAAGGCGAAGGTGGAGTACGTGGTCATCAAGAACACCCTCGCGCTGCGCGCCGTGAACGAGAGCGGTCTCGTCGGGCAGAAGCTGCGCGGGCCCACGGGTCTGGTCGTCACGAATGATCCCGTGGCCGCGGCGAAGATCATCACGGATTTCGCCAAGGCGAACGACGCGAAGCCCGAGGTGAAGGGCGGCGTGTTCGAGGGCAAGCAGATCGACAAGGCCCAGGTGACGAAGCTCGCGTCCATGCCGTCGCGCGAGCAGATGCTCAGCGAGCTGGGGGCGAGCATGCAGGCGCCGATGGCGATGTTCGCGACCTATATGAACAGCGTGTTGTCGAACTTCGCGGGGGTGGTCGAAGCGCTCCGCGTTTCAAAACAAGATTCCGCCGGAGGCGGCAGCGTTGCGGGTGAATCCGCGGCGTGAAAGTCGGTCAGCGACCGACAGTAGCAGTACCTGACCGATCCATCGTTTGACCGACTTTTAAAAAACTTGAGGAGATTGACACAATGGCTACGACCATGAGCAAGGACGAGATTCTCGACGCGATCGGCAACATGTCCGTCTTCGAGCTCGCCGAGCTGATCGAAGCGTTCAAGAGCAAGTTCAACGTCACGATCGCGGCGGCCCCGGTGGGCGGCGCGGCGGCGGGCGGCGGCGGCGCGGCTGCGCCGGCGGCGGTCGAAGAGAAGACCGAGTTCGACGTGGTGCTGAAGGATGCGGGTGGCAAGAAGATCCAGGTCATCAAGGTCGTGCGCGAGCTGACCGGCCTGGGCCTGAAGGAAGCCAAGGACCTGGTCGACGGCGCGCCGCAGACGGTGAAGACGGGCGTGTCGAAGGACGAGGCGGCGAGCGTCAAGACCAAGCTGGAAGAGCAGGGCGCGACGGTGGAAGTGAAGTAACGCCGAAAAATTGTCATCCTGAGCGAAGCGAAGGACCTCTTGGTCCTCCGCCGGGACAGGGGTCCTTCGGGGCTTCGCCCCTCAGGATGACGAGGCTTGGGCAACTTCACTTCAGCCAACCGCGCATAAGTGACACGATCTTTAGAGTTCCTTCAAATCAGAGCTGTCTTGAGGCCCTTCTCGCAGGGACGCGCTGCAACGCGCCCCTGCGAGGGCCTTTTCGTCGCCTGAAGCGTATGCGAAACCGGGTGATCCATGGCTGACACGATCAACACGATCAAGCAGATTTCTTTCGCGAAGCTCGAGCAGGGGATGGAAATGCCCCATCTCCTCGACATCCAGACGCGCGCCTTCGAGGCGCTGCTTCAGCTGGATGCGGCTTCGCACGACCGCGAGGACATCGGTCTCGAGCGGGTCTTCAAGGACCTGTTCCCGATTACCGACGTTCACGAAAACTTTTCCCTCGAGTTCGTTCGCTACTCGCTCGGCGAGCCGAAGTACACCGTCGAGGAGTGCATCGAACGCGACATGACCTACTCGGCGCCGCTCAAGGCGACGCTGCAGCTGGTCATCAACGAGGTCGTCAACGAGCAGAAGCGGCCGCGCAACATCATCGAGAAGGAAGTCTATCTCGGCGAGTTGCCGCTGCTCACGCCGCTCGGGACGTTCGTGATCAACGGCGCGGAGCGCGTGATCGTCTCGCAGCTCCATCGGTCCCCGGGCGTCGTGTTCGAGGAATCCACGCACCCGAACGGACAGCGCCTCATCTCGGCGCGCATCATTCCGTTCCGCGGCTCGTGGGTCGAGTTCACGGTCGATATCCACGACGTCGTGTACGTGCACATCGACAAGAAGAAGAAGTTCCCGGCCACGGCGCTCCTGCGCGCGTTCGGCTACGGAACCAACTCGGACATCCTCCGGCTCTTCTTCGCGACGCGCGATCTCGATCTCACCAAGAAGCGTGAGAGCCGCACCGACGTGCGCGAAGTCTACGGCGCGATCATCGCCGAAGACATTGCGCTGCCCGGTGAAGCCACCGCCGAGGACGCACCCAAGGCGCGCACCAAGAAGGCGAAGGCCGAGCGCGAACGTGCCGAGAACGTGCTGTTGGTCAAGGAAGGCGACGAGCTGACGGAAGAGGTGTTCAATCGCCTTCGCCGCCAGAACATCGACACGATCAAGGTCTTCGCGTCGCACACGAAGATCGATCTGCGCGACGAGCAGGACGCGATCGAGCGCGGCGAGCGTCCGGTCCGCCGCCAGCTCGCGCTCGACGTGGTCGATTCGGACGGCGAAGTGATCGCCGAAGCGGGCCAGATGCTGACCGACGCGATCATCAAGAAGATTCGCAAGGCCGACATCACGAAGGTCTCCGCGTTCGTCGCTTCGGGCCGCGCGGAATCGACGCTGATCAAGAACACGCTGGCGAAGGATCCGACGCACAGCGAGAAGGAGTCGCTGTCGCAGATCTACGCGCTGCTCCGTCCGGGCGACGCGCCCGACGCGACGACGGCGAAGCAGGCGCTCGAGCGTCTCTTCTTCTCGCCGAAGCGGTACGACCTGGGCCGCGTCGGCCGATACAAGATCAATCAGCGGCTCGGCATGACCATGCCGGCCGATTACACGGTGTTGTCGAAGGAAGATTTCGTCGAGATCATCCGCTACCTCGTGGAGTTGCACGAAGGGCGCGGCCACGTCGACGACATCGACCATCTCGGCAATCGTAGAATTCGTTCGGTGGGCGAGTTGATCGCCAACCAGTTCTCCGTCGGCTTGAGCCGCATGGCGCGCCTGGTGAAGGAGCGCATGTCGATCAACACCGATCCCGAAAAGATCTCGCTCGACGATCTCGTGAACGCGCGTACCGTTTCGGCGGTGATTCAGGCGTTCTTCGGATCGTCGCAGCTGTCGCAGTTCATGGATCAGACGAATCCGCTGGCCGAGTTGACGCACAAGCGTCGTCTCTCGGCGCTCGGACCGGGTGGTCTGACGCGCGAGCGCGCCGGCTTCGAAGTGCGCGACGTGCACTATTCGCAGTACGGCCGCATGTGCCCGATCGAAACGCCTGAAGGTCCGAACATCGGACTGATCACGTCGCTCGCGTGCTATGCGCGCGTGAACGACCTGGGCTTCGTCGAGACGCCGTATCGCGTGGTGAAGAACGGTCGCGTCACGGGCGAGATCACGTGGCTCGACGCGAACCGTGAAGAGGACGCGTTGATCGCGCAGGCAAGCTCGCCGCTCGACGAGAACGGCAACTTCCTGGACGAGTTGGTGTTGGCGCGGCAGCAGGGCGACGTGCCGCTCACGCCGCGCGATCGCATCGATTATATGGACGTGGCGCCGGAGCAGCTCGTGTCGATCGCGGCGGCGCTGATTCCGTTCCTCGAGCACGACGACGCCAACCGTGCGTTGATGGGCTCGAACATGCAGCGCCAGGCGGTGCCGCTCTTGAATCCGCGCACGCCGCTGGTGGGCACGGGTCTCGAGGAGAAGGTGGCGATCGACTCGGGCGCCGTCGTGATCGCGAAGCGCGCTGGTGTGGTGTCGCGCGTGACGGCGGATGAGATCATCGTCGACGCCGGTCCGGTGGCGGCGAAGAAAGACGCGCAGACGGGAGGAAACGACGGCGATCGTCCGTTGGCGCGTCTGACGCAGCACGATCGCTATCGCCTGAAGAAGTACTGGCGCACGAACCAGGACACGGCGATCAACCAGCGTCCGCTGGTTCGGCAGGGCCAGAAGGTGAAGACGGGCGACGTGCTGGCGGACGGCGCGGCGACCGAGATGGGCCAGCTGGCGCTGGGCTCGAACGTGACGGTGGCGTTCATGCCGTGGTACGGCCACAACTTCGAAGACGCGATCGTTCTCTCCGAGCGACTGGTGAAGGACGACGTCTATTCGTCAATTCATATTCAAGAACTGGAATTGCACGTCCGCGATACCAAGCGCGGCCAGGAAGAGATCACGCGCGAAATTCCGAACGTGTCGGAAGAGGCGCTGCTCGACCTGGACGAGCGCGGCATCGTCCGTATTGGTGCCCACGTCAAACCCGGTGACATTCTGGTTGGCAAGATCACGCCGAAGGGCGAGACGGAATTGTCCCCTGAAGAGAAGCTGCTGACGGCGATCTTCGGCGAGAAGGCGAAGGACGTGAAGGATTCTTCGCTCAAGGTTCCGCCGGGCATGGAAGGCGTGGTCATCGACGTCAAGATCTTCTCGAGGATCGAGGATCAGGTCGTCGAGAAGGATCGCGGTGAACGCATTGGTGAAGTGCGCCGCCTCGAGGCCGATGAGAAGATTCGCGTCAACGAAGTCCGCGACGGCGAGCTGCTCGAGCTGCTCGACGGGCAGACGATCGCGCTGGCCCTCAAGGCGGGCACGGTCGAGGAAGCGATTCCGGCCGGCACGAAGGTGACGGGCGCGCAGCTGCGGGAGATGCGCCTGACGTCGATCGATCTCAAGACGCTTCGCGTCGAGAACAAGCGCATCAACGAGCGCGTGCGTCAGATCATCGACGCTTCGAATGAAGAGAAAGCCAAGATCGAAGAGAAGGCGGAAGAGCGCATCGACCGCATTCTGCAGCCGGATGAGCTGCCTCCGGGCGTCATCCAGCTCGTGAAGGTCTATCTCGCCGAGAAGCGGAAGGTCTCGGTGGGTGACAAGATGGCGGGCCGCCACGGCAACAAGGGTATCGTTGCTCGCGTCGTGCCTGAAGAAGACATGCCGTTCCTGCCGGATGGCCGGCCGGTCGACATCGTGCTCAACCCGCTCGGCGTGCCGTCGCGAATGAACGTCGGACAGATTCTCGAGACGCACCTGGGGTGGGTCGCCAAGCGGCTTGGCTTCTACGCCAAGACGCCGGTGTTCCAGGGCGCGAACGAGCGCGAGATCGGCTTGCTGCTCAAGATCGCGGGTGTGGTGTGGGCACAGCAGGCGCTGAGCCTCCGCACGCCGGCGCCCAAGATCACCGACAAGGAAGTTCGAACGATTCTCGCCGACGTGAAGCCGGATCTCTCGAAGGGCGAGGAAGTGTTCGTGAAGCTGCAGGAAACGTCGATCAACGAGCTCGGTGGCCGCGTGATGTCGCAGGAGACGCGCGACATCTTCCACTCGATCCGCGACTTCATCGCCGACGCGGCGAAGGAGCTGGCCGAGCGCGAGTCGACGGCGGTCTCGAATCAGAGCGAGTTCCACAACGCGTGGGTCGAGGACGACGCGACGCCGGCGAACAAGAAGGCCGAGTACAAGGCGGCGCTCAAGCAGCTGGAGAAGCACGGCGCCATGGAGCCGGCCGATCAGTTGAACGATCTCGAGCTGCCGGCGCTGGCCGGCATGCTCGGCAAGAAGTCCGAGGCGGACGTCGACGCGGCGGCGGTGGAGCTCATGCGCCTTGCCGGGTTGACGCCGTTCGGCAAGGTCCGTCTGCGCGACGGTCGTTCCGGCGAATTGTTCGTGTCGCCGGTGACGGTGGGTGAGATCTACATGCTGAAACTCTCACACCTCGTGGACGACAAGATTCACGCGCGGTCGATCGGACCGTACTCGCTCGTCACGCAGCAGCCGCTCGCCGGCAAGGCGCAGTTCGGCGGCCAGCGTTTCGGAGAGATGGAAGTGTGGGCGCTGGAGGCCTACGGCGCCGCGCACGTGTTGCAGGAGATTCTGACGGTGAAGTCGGACGACGTGAACGGCAGAAGCCGTGTGTACGAGGCGATCGTGAAGGGTCAGAACCTTCCGGAGCCGGGTATTCCGGAGTCGTTCAACGTGCTCGTGAAGGAACTGCAGGCTCTCGGCATCAAGGTCACGATGGGGCAGAGCGTCGACGGGTTCTGGGGAACCGGCATCGACACCGGCACCACGTCCAACGGCAATGGGAGCGAGGAGTAATCGATGATTGACTTCCGTAGCGCGCGCGAACAGCGTGCGAGCTCGTTCGACTTCATTCAGGTCCGCATCGCGTCCCCGGAGGAGATCCGGGGCCCGAAGGATCCCAAAGAGCGCGAGCGTCTCGAGCTTCAGGGCCTCCGCAACTGGTGGTCGTGGGGCGAGGTCACCAAGCCCGAGACGATCAACTACCGCTCATTCAAGCCTGAGAAAGACGGCTTGTTCTGCGAGCGCATCTTCGGTCCGGTCAAGGACTGGGAGTGCCATTGCGGGAAGTACAAGCGCATTCGTTATCGCGGTGTGATCTGCGATCGTTGCGGCGTCGAAGTGACCCTGAGCAAGGTGCGTCGCGAGCGCATGGGTCACATCGAGCTCGCCGTGCCCGTCGCGCACATCTGGTTCTTCAAGACGCTGCCCAGCCCGATGGGCAATCTCCTCGACATCACGCTGCGTGATCTCGAGAAGGTGATCTATTACTCGAATTACGTCGTCATCGAGCCGGGCGAGCAGGACGTGCAGGTCAATCAGCTGCTCGACGAAGACGAGTATCTCAATCTTCGCACGAAGGCGAAGGAAGAGAACGATGCGGCGTTCATGGCCGACATCGGCGCGCCGGCGGTGCGCGAGCTGCTGCGTCGTCTCGACGTGGACACGCTCGCCGAGACGCTGCGTGCCGACGTCGTCACGGAGACGTCGCAGCATCGGAAGAAGATGCTGCTCAAGCGGCTCAAGATCGTCGACGCGTTCCGCAACTCCGGCGAGTCGGGCGATACGCGCAACCGTCCGGAGTGGATGATCCTGGACGTGATCCCGGTGATTCCGCCGGATCTGCGTCCGCTCGTGCCGCTCGACGGCGGCCGGTTTGCCACTTCTGATCTTAACGATCTCTATCGCCGCGTCATCAACCGAAATAATCGACTCCAAAAGTTGATTATGCATCGCGCTCCTGAAGTCATTCTCCGGAACGAGAAGAGAATGCTACAGGAGGCGGTGGACGCGCTGTTCGACAACGGCCGCCGCTCGAAGGCGATCCGCGGTCGCGGCAAGCGTCCGCTCAAGTCGCTGTCCGACATGCTCAAGGGCAAGCAGGGCCGGTTCCGTCAGAACCTGCTCGGCAAGCGCGTGGACTACTCGGGCCGTTCGGTCATCGTGGTGGGCCCCGAGCTGCAGCTGCACCAGTGCGGTTTGCCCAAGCTCATGGCGCTCGAGCTGTTCAAGCCGTTCATCATTCACAAGCTCGTCGAGAAGGGCATCGCCGAGACGGTGAAGCGCGCCAAGAAGATCGTGGAGCGCGAATCCCCCGAGGTGTACGAGATTCTCGAAGAGATCATTCGCGATCACCCGGTGCTCCTGAACCGTGCGCCGACGCTGCATCGTCTGGGTATCCAGGCGTTCGAGCCGGTGCTCGTCGAAGGCAAGGCCATTCGTATTCACCCGCTCGTCTGCGCGGCGTTCAATGCCGACTTCGACGGCGACCAGATGGCCGTGCACGTGCCGCTGTCGTTTGAAGCGCAGCTCGAGGCGCGGTTGCTCATGCTGTCGAGCAACAACATCCTCAAGCCGTCGGACGGCCGCCCGGTCGCGGAGCCCAGCCAGGACATCGTGCTCGGCTGCTACTTCGCGACGAAAGCGCCGGTGAACTTCAACACCGTGCAGGACAAGGAACTGCGCCGCTTCACCGAAGTGGCGGAGATCGAGATGGAGCTCGCGCTCAATCGTCTCACGCGGCACAGCGCGGTGCTGTACTTCGTGCACGACGACGAGGGGGGCGCGCGCTGGGAGAAGACCACCGCGGGCCGCGTGTTGTTCAACGCGATCATCCCGAAGGAGCTGGGCTACAAGAACCACGACATGAAGAAGAAGGCTCTGTCCGAGCTCGTGTTCGAGTCCTACCGCAAGGCGGGACTGGCCGCGACCGTGCAGTTCCTCGATCGCTTGAAGGAGTTCGGCTTCGCGAACGCCACGCGCGGCGGCGTCTCGATCGGTATTGAAGATCTGGAAATTCCGAACGCCAAGGCGAAGCTGCTCGAGGAAGCGACGGAGCGCGTCGAGCGCTTCCAGCGCGCCTATCAGACGGGCAACATCACGAACGGCGAACGCTACAACAAGGTCATCGACACCTGGACGCACGCCAACTCGGACATCGCTGACGAGATGGTGCGCGCGATGCGCGAGTCGAAGCAGGGGTTCAACCCTGTTTTCATGATGTTCGATTCGGGCTCACGTGGTAGCCGCGATCAGATCCGCCAGCTGGCGGGTATGCGCGGCCTCATGGCGAAGCCGCAGAAGAAGCTGACCGGCGGTATCGGCGAGATCATCGAAAGCCCGATCAAGTCGAACTTCCGCGAAGGGCTGTCGCCACTCGAGTACTTCACGTCGACGCACGGCGCGCGCAAGGGTCTGGCCGACACGGCACTGAAGACCGCGGACGCCGGATACCTCACGCGTCGTCTGGTGGACGTGGCGCAGGACGTCACGATCGCCGAAGAGGATTGCGGTACGATCCAGGGTCTCGAAATCGCCGCGCTGAAGGAAGGCGAGGACGTGATCGAGCCGCTCTCGGAGCGAATCGTCGGTAACTTCGCGGCCGAGGACGTCGAGGATCCGCACGAGTTGGATCAGGCGGGTCGTCGTACGCTGCTCGTCGAAGCTGGTCAGTTGATCGACGAGGAGAAGGCGTCCGCGATCGAGGAAGCAGGCATCGAGACGGTGAAGATCCGTTCGGTGCTTACCTGCGAAGCGAAACGCGGGCTGTGCCGCATGTGCTACGGCCGCAACCTGGCCACGATGAACGTCGTGGATCTGGGCGAAGCCGTCGGTATCATCGCGGCGCAGTCCATCGGCGAGCCGGGCACGCAGCTGACGCTGCGTACGTTCCACATCGGTGGAACGGCGGCGCGTATCGCCGAACAGACGGCGCGCAAGTCGAAGGTGGCGGGTGTGATCGAGTACTCGGATCGCATGGTCGTCGTCACGAATCCGGAAGGCCAGAAGATCGTGACGTCGTACGAGGGCGAGCTCTCGATCAAGTCGAGCGGCGACAAGAACGCGAACGTCGCGGCGCGACTGCAGGTCCCGCTCGGCGCCATCATGATGGTGGAAGACGGGAACGAGGTGAAGCGCGACCAGGTGATCTTCACCTGGGACCCGTACACCAACCCGATTCTCGCCGACGTCGAAGGCGCGGTGCGGTTCGTCGATATCGTCGAGGACGAAACGGTATCCGAGGAGCTCGACGAGCTCACGGGTTTGCGTCAGCGCGTGATCATCGAAGACCGTGAGAAGAAGCTGCACCCGCACATCGAGATCATTCAGGAGAAGGCGGGCAAGGAGAAGCGCGTGCGCGACTTCATCATCCCGGCGGGCGCGCAGCTCACCGTGGAAGACGGACAGCGCATCTTCCCCGGAACGATCATCGCCAAGGTCGGCCGCGAAGCGTACAAGACGCGCGACATCACGGGCGGTCTGCCGCGAGTCGCCGAATTGTTCGAGGCGCGTCGTCCGAAGGATCCGGCGACGATTTCGGAAATCGACGGCGTGGTTCGGTTCGGCGAGATCAAGCGCGGCAAGCGCGAGATCTTCGTGGCGCCGATCAATCCGGACGGCTCACTGGACGAGACGCGGGAATCACAGTTGTATGAAGTGCCCGCGGGCAAGCACTTGCGCGTGCACGAAGGCGACCGCGTGCGCGCCGGCGATCGTCTGTCGGAAGGTCCGGTCAATCCGCACGACATCCTGCGCATCAAGGGACCGCGCGCGGTGCAGGAGTATCTCTTGAACGAAGTGCAGGAGGTCTACCGCCTGCAGGGTGTGAAGATCAACGACAAGCACATCGGCGTGATCGTCAAGCAGATGCTGCAGAAGGTTCGCATCATGGATCCGGGCGAGACCGAGTTCCTCGAAGGGGAGCATGTGGATCGCCAGGTGTTCCGCGAGGAGAACGATCGGGCCAAGAAGAAGAAGGAAGCGCCGGCGAAGGCGGAGCCGCTGCTCCTTGGTATCACGAAGGCGAGTCTCACGACGCAGTCGTTCATTTCGGCGGCCTCGTTCCAGGAGACCACGCGCGTGCTCACCGATGCGTCGATCCGCGGCGCGAAGGACGATCTCCTTGGTCTCAAGGAGAACATCATCATCGGTCACCTCATTCCGGCCGGTACGGGTATGTACCGGTACAACGAGGTCGACATCGACATCGCGCAGCCGGAAGGTTTCGAGCCATTGCCAACGATGGCCGAAACGTTGCCGAATGTGTTCTCGATGGCGGACGACGATGACTTCCCGATCCAGGCGCCGCGTGGCGCGGGGGCGAGAGAGGAAGGTTGATCGGCGTTTGATGAGTGAATGGAAAGAGAGGCGAGCTTCGGCTCGCCTCTCTTTTTGTCAATGGACTTCTTCGAGCACTTGCTTGCGGCCGTTCTCGAAAATCATGCGCTTGAAGGTGGCTTTTGGGCCGAAATGCAGCAGCATGCCGACTTCGATGCGCGTTGCGCGAAGCATGTTCAACAACTGCCTGGAGTCCGCGTCGTTGAGTGCTCGCCCGGCCTTTGTCTCGACGACCACTTCTTCGTTGGCCAGGAAGTCGGCGCGGTAATGGCCGATCCGTTGTCCATGGTACACGACGTCAATGGGAGCTTCGCGAACGAAAATCAGTTCGTGGCGTTTCAGCTCGATCTCAAAAGCGCCGCTGTACACGCTCTCGAGAAAACCGTAGCCCAGTTCGTCGTAGACCCGGTAGAACGCGTTGATGATGCGGCTGGTCGTCGCGGCCGCGAGCAGGGGTGTTGGCATGCCGTTACGATAAGTCGCGGGTCGACCGTGTGGCGTACCGAAACCATGCGTGGAAGATCGGAAGAGCGCAACAGCAGCAACGGCATGGACGCGGACGAAACGGACACGGCACGGGCACGGCACGGAGGCGAGAGAGGCTACGCATTCCGCGCTCAAACGCCCAACGAGCCGTGATTTTCCTGGGAGCTACTCGGGATGCGTCCGGTGATGTCCCGACGTCGTTCATAAAGAATTCGTCCGGGCTCGTTGGGCGATTCAATATCGCGGCGCCGTGAATCATCGCGTCCGTGCCGTGCCCGTGCACTGTCCGTGGTGTCCGCGTCCAACGCTGTTGCGCTCTTCCGACAACTCCCGCAACGATTTGATGGGACCCCCGACCCGCCCCGCGCATAGTCTCGAGCACCACCACGGAGATCAGACGATGCGCTACAGCATTTGGAGCAACGGCACGCTCGTCGGGCACACGGAGCTCGACGTCGAATGCATCAACGAAAACTTGCGGATGGGCTTCGTCGAGCCGGCCGAAGAGGGCCGACAGGCGCTCCTCGACGCGACAGGAGTGCACGCGGTGTGCGCGCGCCGGCCAAGTCGTCCCTTCCGCGATCCGGATCCCGACGATGAGCATGGCGCCGAATTCGAGGACGCGCGTGTTCGCCGCGAGGCCCTCAACCTCGAGCTGCGCGACGAGAACGGCGATCTGTTTCCCTGTGCGTTCATGCGCATTTACGACGGCTTCCTCGAGTGGCCGGAGACGGCGGACGATTACGATCCGCTCGACGATCCGGATCTCGACCCCGAAGAGCGCGAACGGCTCGAGGAGTTTGAGGCGGATTTCAACGCGTGGGTCGACGAGCTCGAAGAAGAGCGCAAAGCCGACGCGTGGAAGCGGGGCTACGAAGAACCTGACCTTCGCTGGGAGACGATGCAGTACACGATCCAAGTTTTCCTGCGCGAGGACTTCGGTCCGATCCACGAGTTCGATTGACCGATCCGGCCTTGACGGCGGTCCGTGACTGGGCAATGCTCGCTCCGTGCGAACCTGGATCGTCCTCCTCGGCGCGCTGTTCGCAGCCGCCATCTTCGGCACCTGGTACGCCCGCCGAGCGGGCCGAAAGGCGCTGCTCCGATTTCGCGCGCGCGTCGACCGATTCAAGCTCGCCAGCCGCAAATCCGTCCGAGACCGGCTGCTTGCCGACGCTTCGATCGGCGACGCGGTGCGTGCCTATGCCGCGGCCAACGACGTCTCTGAAACCGCCGCGTGGCGGCGCGTCGACCAGTACGTGCACGAGATCGTGCCGTTCTTCAACGTCGTCGCCTACTACCATATAGGATATCGCGTCGCCGAAAAGATTCTGAACCTCTTCTACAAGGTGACGGTCGAGCACGAGGACCGCGGCGCGATCGGGCGGCTGCCGCGTGATTCCGTGATCGTCTACCTGATGAACCACCGCAGCAACGCCGACTACGTCCTCGTGAGTTACGCGCTCGCCGGGCAGGTGGCGATCTCGTACGCGGTCGGCGAATGGGCGCGCGCGTTTCCGCTGGAGCACATCTTCAAGGCGTTTGGTTCGTATTTCGTGCGGCGGCGATATCGCGAGCCGCTGTACCACGCCGTCCTCGAACGATACGTCCAGCTCATCACGCGCGAAGGCGTAACACAGGGGATCTTCCTCGAAGGCGGCCTGACGCGCGACGGCATGCTCAAGCCGCCCAAGATCGGGTTGCTCGACTACGTGCTCGGCATCGCGCGCGATCCAGGATACCGGTCGCGCATCTTCATTGTGCCGGTCGCGGTCAACTACGATCGCGTCCTCGAGGATCGCTCGCTCTTGCGCGAGCTGGCGTCGCGCGAGGGCAGGGCGCGTCCGTCGCGCGCTGCTCAGCTCGGCGAAGTCGCGCGCTATGTCTGGTGGAATCTCGCACGGCTCATTGCGCGGCGATGGAAGCGATACGGCCGTGCGGCGGTAACGGTTGGCGCGCCGATCGGCGTCGCGCCGTGGCTCGCCTCCAATCCCGACCTCTTCGAGTTGGCGAAACCAGAACGGCTGGCACGCGTGCAGTCGTTGTGCGACGACGTCATGTCACGCATCGGTCTGCTCGTGCCGGTCACGCCCGTGCCGCTGGCGTGCGCGGCGATTCAGAGCTTCGATCGCGACTTCATTCCCCGCGATGCGCTGCTCGAACGGATGGCCGAGATGAGCGATGCGCTTCGCGAATTGAATGGGCGGGTGGTGCGGTACGATGAGGGAATCGCGGCGACGTTCGATCGCGCGTGGCGGATGCTGCGCATGCGGCGCGTGTTGGCGCAATCAGGGGACGGCTACGCGGTGTTGCCGCGAAGCCGGGAGCTGGTGAGCTACTACGCGAACAGCATCGCGCATTTGCTCGGTCCGTTCGAGCACGCGGTGCGTGTGCGCGATGCGCTGCCGGCGCCGTCGGTCGCGGGAATTCGCTGACGAATCCTTTGCTGACGCTTTCTTTGTTGATGAGTCAACTATAATCGTGACCTAGCTTGTACCGCCTCGATACGCCATCATAACGAACCGCGACGAGGCGGACATTCCCAGCGGAAGGCGTTGAGAATCCATGCGGCGCACCGAGCCTACTCCGGTGCGCCCATGAGCGTTTGCTAGTGAGGATTTGCTCATTGGCGCGCCCTCGGTCCGATCGAACGCGATCGGGCGCGCGGAGCTCGGCTCGCGGTCCACCACCACCTGGTACAACTCATCATGAAGAAACGAGTACTCACGGTCTTGCTCGGACTATTCCTGTTTCCTGCGGCCGCGTTCGCGCAGCAGAAAACGGTGACCGGCAAGGTGACGAGTGAGGTTGGTACGCCACTCTCCAGTGTATCCGTCGTCATCAAGGGAACGACGAGCGGCACCACCACCAACGATCAAGGCAACTATTCCATTCGCGCCGCCGTCGGGCAGGTGCTGCAATACCGTCTCATCGGTACCGCGCCGGAAGAGCGCACCGTGGGCAGTGCGGACGTCGTCAACGTGCAGCTGCGCAAGGTCGCGACGAACCTGGACGCCATCGTCGTGACGGCGTTCGGCCAGACGGCATCGCAGCGCGCGCTGGGCACCGCGCAGCAGACCGTCTCCGGTGCGCCGATCGCCCAGACGCAGCGCGAGAATTTCGTGAACGCGCTGCAGGGCCGAGTCGCCGGGGTGGACGTCACGAGCACTTCGGGCATTCCCGGCGCGTCGAGCGTCATCACCATTCGCGGCATCAGCTCGATCTCGAGCTCGAACCAGCCGCTGATGATCGTCGACGGGCTGCCGCTGGACAACTCGACGACGAACACCGCGAACCTGGCGTCCGACGCGCCGACGTCGGCGCTGGCATTCAATAATCGCAACGTCGACTTCACGAATCGCGCGGCCGACATCAACCCGGAAGACATCGAGTCGATCACGGTGTTGAAGGGTCCCGAGGCGGCGGCGCTGTACGGCATCGACGCGGCGAACGGTGCCATCGTCATCACGACGAAGCGCGGCTCGAACGGCGGCCAGTTCGATTACAACAACTCGCTTCGCTTCGACCAGGTACGTGCGAAACCGGATGTACAGGACGTCTACGGCCCGAACAGCACCTGCAACCCGATCTCGACGGCGTTGGCCACGCTCTGCTACTTCGGCGCCCCGTACCCCTCGGGCACGACGTTCTACAACAACGTCTCGAACTTCTTCCAGACGGGCGTGACGCAGAAGCACAACCTGTCGTTCAGCGGCGGTGCGGCGGAGAATCGGCTCAACTATCGCTTGTCGTCGGCGTTCACGCGGGCGCGCGGCGTCGTGCCGAATTCGATGCTCAACAAGGTCAACGTTACGGCGGCTGGCCAGGGTCAGGCGACGTCGTGGCTCTCGAGTGACATCTCGATGATGTACGCGTACGAGAACAACGATCAGCCCTACAAGGGCGATGACGGTCCACTCATCGGTCTTTTGGCATGGCCCGATACAAATAACGCGCAGAACTGGCTGACGCCCGCGGGCCTCCGCCAGCGCATCACGACGGTCGGCGCCGGCTCCGAGCTCGATAATCCGTACTTCAGCGCCAACAAGAACAAGAAGAACGATCGCACGAATCGCCTGTTCACCAACGCGGCGTTCACGATCACGCCGTTCTCGTGGGGCTATCTCAAGAGCAACATCGGCGTCGATGCGTTCACGACGCAGAACCAGGAATTGCGCAATCCGGAAAGCGCCATGGCGTTCACGCAGAACGGCATTCTGGACATCAACGACAACGTCACGCGCAATCTCACGGGACAGACGTTGTTCAACGTGAACGACATCTCGCTCGGCAAGGGGTTCACGATCCACGGCCTCGTCGGCAATGAAATTCAGGACCAGAAGTCGACGGTCGACGGCTCGGAGGGCACCCAGTTCCTCGATCCGAACTTCGTCTCGATCAACAACACGGGAACGAAGTACAGCCGGACGATCATCACGCAGCGTCGTGTCGTCAGCGGGTTCGGCCAGGCGTCACTCGGCTTCCGCGACTACTTCTATCTGACGGCCAGCGGCCGCAACGACTGGACGTCGACGATGCCGAAGAACGCGAACTCGTTCTTCTATCCTTCTGTCTCGTCGAGCTTCGTGTTCACCGACGCGTTTCCGGCGACGAAGCGCTTCTTCGGTTCGGGCAAGCTCCGCGCGGCGTTCGCCGAGGTGGGCCGTGATGCCGCGCCGTATTCGTACGCGACCACGCTCGAATCGAAGACGACGTCGTTCGGCGGCTACGGCTACGGCTTCTACGGTCCAAACCCGGCCCTCAAGCCGGAGTTCGCGAAGTCGTACGAGATCGGCGGCGAGTTCGGCTGGCTCAACGATCGCCTCGGCCTCGATATCACGACGTACCGCAAGCGCACCGAGAATCAGATCGTTCAGAACATCCGTGAGAGCTATGCCACGGGCTTCATCCTGTTCAACCTGAATGGCGCCACGACCCAGAATCACGGCGTCGAGGCGACGTTGCGCGCTACGCCGGTGTTGAAGAGCCACTTCTCGTGGGACTTCACCACCAACTTCACGCTCGCGCGCGGCAAGACGGTCTCGCTGCCGAACTCACTGCCGGAATCGTACAACTCCGATACGTGGCTGTACGGCAACGTGCGCGCGGGTACAGAGCCCGGCCTGTCCACGATGTCGTTCACCGGCTTGTTCTACGCGCGCAACAAGGATTGTCAGCTCCTCATCGATCCGACGAGCGGCCTGCCGATCAAGACGAGCGTGTTCGCCGACGCGAAGTGCGTCGATTCGCATGGCAACACCGTCGTGCAGGGCTACGATCGCCAGCCGAACTTCACGATCGGTCTCCAGAACAACGTCCACTACAAGCAGTGGGGACTGGAGTTCCTGTTCGACATCCGCCGCGGCGGCGACGTCTTCAACGCCACCGAGCATTATCTCACGACCCGCGGTCTGTCGACGGAAACGCTCGACCGCAACACGCCGCGCATCATCAAGGGCGTGATCCGCGACGGCAAGGAGAACACGGCCACTCCGACGCAGAACACGATCGTCGTCGTGCCCTCGCTCAACACGAACTACTACACCGGCATGAGTGAGGAGCTCTTCATCGAGCGCAACATCAATTGGCTCCGCCTGCGCGACGTGTCGCTCACCTACGATCTCCCGCAGACCAAGTATGCGCGCAGCGCGAGCGTGTTCATGACGGCCACCGATCTCCTCATGTTCACGAACTACAAGGGGCTCGACCCGATCGCCAACGGGACCGACGCGGCGTCCGGCGGCTCGGGCGGCGTCGGTATCGACTACGCCAACTTCCCGATTCCGCGCGCGATCAACGTCGGCCTTCGCGTGGGCTTCTGATCATGCATACGAAAACACACTCCATCACATCGCTGACCGAGAAGTCGATGAAACGACTTGGTATCGCGCTCGCACTGGCCGCCGTTGCCGTGACCGCGAGCTGCAAGGATTTTCTGGACGTCAACACCAATCCGAACGCACCGCAGGCCGTCGGCGCGAACTTGTACTTGTCGCCGATGGAACACTGGATGGTGACGGCGCCCGAATTCGACGGACGATTCGTCGGCCGCTATACGCAGCAGTGGTTTCTCGCCAATGGCCAGACGGCCATCAGCACGTGGGACCGCATGGGCTACGACCCGAGCTCCGACAACGGCGCCGAGCAGTGGCGCGACGTGTACTGGTCGCTCGGCCAGAATCTCGTCGACATGATCAACAAGGCTGAAGCCGAGCAGCGCTGGGACATCGCCGGCGCGGGCTACTTCATGAAGGCGTGGGGCTGGTTGGTGCTCACCGATCTGCACGGTGACATCATCATCAAGGAAGCGATGGACCCGACGCGCTCGACGTTCGACTACGACACGCAGGAGTACGCGTACAGCGAAGTCGCGCGTCTCATCGACCTGTCGATCAAGGATCTGCAACGCACCGACGGTGCGGTCGATCCGATCTACTTCGGCAAGACCGACCACCTGTTCAATGGCGATCGCACGCGGTGGTTGAAGATGGCGTACGGGCTCAAGGCCATCTCGCTCAACCATTTCTCGAACAAGGCGTCGTACAGCCCGAAGGACGTGATCGCGGCCGTCGACCAATCGTTCCAGAGCAATGCCGAAGAAGCGGTGTACCAGTACCCGTGCCAGGACCCCGCGTTCGCGGACTGCAACTTCCTGGGCACGCATCGCGGAAACGTCAACAGCTATCGCCAGACGCAATTCGTCGTGAAGCTGATGGACGGCACCGATTTCGGCGCCGTGGATCCGCGCATGAGCCGCATGCTCGCGCCGTCGAGCGACGGCAGGTTCCGCGGCGTCGATCCGACCGTCGCGGGCTATGGCGCCATACCCACCGCGCAGCAGCCGTTCAACTTCTTCGGCTATGCGGGAACCGCCGGCTCTGGTTTGTCGAGCCGCTACATCTTCGACGACAAGAACAAGTTTCCGTTCATGACGTACGCGCAGCTGCAGTTCGTCAAGGCGGAGGCGGCGTATCGCATGGGCGACAAGGCCACGGCGCTCACCGCGTATCGGAACGGCATCTCGGCGCACATCGACTTCGTGAACGCGCGCAACGCCGAAATCAGCTCGCAGTCGGCGACGCCGATTTCGAGCGCCGAGAAGGCGGCATTCCTCGGCGACACGCGTATCGTGCCGACGGATCCGAACAAGCTCACGCTCACGCTGATCATGTCGCAGAAGTACATCGCGCAATGGGCATGGGGACACAACGAGCTGTGGATGGACATGCGCCGCTACCACTACACGGACATCGATCCGGCCAGCGGCACGCAGGTGTTCCCGGGCTTCACGCCGCCGAACACCACCATTCTCTATCCTGACAACGCCGGCAAGGTCGCGCAGCGCATTCGTCCGCGCTTCAACTCGGAATACATCTGGAACGTTCCGGGTCTGTCCAAGATCGGCGCGCTCGCGCTCGACTATCACACGACGCCGCTGTGGATCACTCAACCGTAATCCGGGCCTCACTCATCATGCATAGATCTCGATTCATTGCGCTGTTGCTGGGCGTTGGTTCGCTGGCGGCACTCGCCGCGTGCGACAAGAACGGGGTGCAGGACATCTCGTCGCCGACGTCCGGCGCGTATATCAGGTTCTTCAATTTTGGCGTCACGTCGCCGGGTGTGAACTTCTATGCGAACTCGCAGAAGATCACGGCGATCAGCAACGGCGTCTGCCAGGCCGCGTTGCCGACCGACACGGCGACGATCCGTCTGTGCACGACGACGGGCATCGAGTCGACGTCAGGCACCGGCTACAACGCGGCCGCGAACGGCGCGTTGTACAGCGAGCTTGCGCCGGGCCAGTACACGTTCGCCGGCCAGATCGCGGCGACGACGGACCATGGCGTCGCCGTCTCGACGGCGAGTGCGACGCTCGACGATGCGAAGTTCTACTCGTACTATCAAACCGGCGTGTACAACACGTCGACCAAGAAGGCGGACGCGTTCATCGTCGAAGATCCGATTCCGACCATCTCGGATTACTCGCTGGCGTACGTGCGGCTCGTGAACGCGCTGCCCGGATCAACGCCGATGGTGCTGATCGGCAACAACGAGACAACGGGCGCGCCGGTGACGATCGGTGGTCCCGTCGCGTACAAGTCGGCCGGCACCTTCGTGGCGGTTCCGGCGGGTGTGTACGATCTGTCCGCAACGCAGGGTACGGTCGCGGTGCCGTCGCTGACGGCGGTCTCGTTCGTCGGCGGGCATGTGTACTCCGTCGCGGCGCGTGGTGACTATCAATCCACCGTCACGGCGAACAAGCCGGGGCTGACGAGCACGGCGAACAGGTAGAACGAACAACGCTGACCACGGACCGACGTCGGACGTTCACGGAACGGCACGGAGACGGCGTCAACGGCGGTTGACCGCTGGTGCGTGACTTGTTCAACACCCTCGGGATGCTTCGCGAATCGGAGCATTCCGAGGGTGCTTTTTTAAACAATCATTGAACTGCCGTTGACGGCAGTTCCGCCGTCTCCGTGCCTGTCGGTGGTCGTCCGACGTTCGTCCGCGGCAGCTGTTTTTCGGAACCTTAGCCGCTGTAACACTTCATTACAGGGATGTGAGCAAAGTTTAACGGTGTGTGAATTCACGCCGCCTCACTGCCGTTCTCTAAGGAAGAGGAACGGCTATGAGCTATTCGTGGAATCCATGGGGATCTTCCGGAAACCCCTTCAGATCGCAATTCCTGAGGGGGTCGTTGCACTTGCGCCCGGCGAGCGCGGCAACTGGCTCAGCGGCGGCGCGCGATGCGCTCAAGCAGGCGGCGCAGGGCGTCGTCGACGCGCTCGGCACGTTCAACGGCGCCGCCCCCGCGACAGGCGCCGCGACATCGCGTGCGTTCACGATTCCAGTCACCTCGCTGAGCGGCATCCTCGCGCGGCGCGACGGCGTCGGCGGCGCCTACTCGACGTTTCAGACGACGCAGGCGGTAAACACGCAGACGTCGACCGATCGCGCCTCCTCGTCGCCGCTCGGACTCGATCTGACCACGGCGTATTCGTCGCTCGACTCGGCTGCGCTCGGGCTCGACGTCACGTCGCCAACGTCGGCATCAACGCTGACGTCGTCCGCGTCGCTCGCGCTCGACACGACCTCGCCGGCGGCGGCCTCCTCGCTCGCGTCATCATCGCCGATCGGTCTGGATCTCGCGTCGCCCGACCGCGCGTCGGTGCTCGAGTCATCGCAGCCGCTCCTTCTCGACGTCACGTCGCCGGAAACCGCGTCACAGCTCTCGTCGTCCGCGCTCGGCCTCGATCTCACGTCGCCTGACGCGCCGTCCGAGTTGCAGTCGTCGAGCGGTGTCGGACTCGATGTCACATCACCAGAGCGCGCGTCCACGCTCGATTCCTCGTCGAGCCTTGGTCTCGACATCACGTCGCCGGAAGCGTCGTCCGTGCTCGTATCGAGCGGAACGCTCGGTCTCGACGTGACGACGCCGCAGCGTGTGTCCGCCATTACGTCGTACGCCGCCGTCAACACCGCGACGACGAGTTATGCTCCGAATGTCGCGCTCGGCACCAGCACGAGCGTGGCGACGTTGAGTGGTGTGTACACCGGCGTCGGCACCGCGGCGACGACGTCGACGCTCACCGTGAAGGTGATGGCGGCCGCCACGGTCGGCGCCACCGCGTCGACGGTGCATTTCCAGATTCTCGACGGCGCCACGAAGCTTCTCGACTATTCGGGCAGCATCAAGGCAGGCGATCGCGTCTATCTGGGCGACGACATCGGTCTGTCCATCTCGTTCTCGGCGGGAACGCTCGCGAACGGCCAAACGGGTACGTCGGCGGTCAGTCACAGCGCGCCTGTCATCGACACGGCGGCGAAATTCAACGACCCCGATCCCAATCTGCGTCCGCGCTTCGACAACGCCGCGCAGGTGACCGCCGGCTCGTTCACGATCAACGGGACGACGATCGCCGTCGCGGCCAACGACACGATCGCCTCCGTCATCTCGGCGATCGACAACTCGGCCGCCGGCGTCAGCGCGTCGTTCGACGCGACGACGAAGAAGCTGACGCTGGCATCGAACGACCCCTCGGAAGACAGCATTTATCTCGGGAACGACACGTCAGGCTTTCTGGCGGCCATGAAGCTCACGTCGCAGAGCCAGGAGATCAACACGGCGACGACGTCGTATGCGTCGAACACGTTGACCTTCGGATCCTCCACGACCGTCGCCAGCCTGACCGGCACCTACACCGGCACGGATTCGTTCGCGAGCGCAACATCGCTCACCGTTAAATTTCAAAGCGCGGTCGCCGGTGGGCTGAGCGGCACGCCGCAAACGCTCAAGTTCTCGGTCCTCGATCAGTCAGGGCACTCGCTGTTCTCCTTCAGCGGGTCGTACGTCGCGGGCCAGAAGATCTCGATCGGCAACGACAGCGGGCTGTCGATCTCGTTTTCGGCCGGTACGGTCAGTCAGAACGACACGGCGTCGACGACCGTCAGTAAGACGATCGGCACCGACGTCAACGCCAACGCCGCGTTCAATGCTACCGGCAACGCAGCGCCGCGCTGGGATCCGGGATACACCGTCGGCGCGGGCGCATTCACGGTCAACGGCGTCACGATCAACGTCGCGGCCAGCGACACGATCACGTCGGTGCTGCACAATATCAATACGTCGTCCGCCGGCGTGACCGCCACGCTCGCCAACGACAAGATCACCATCGTCAACAACAGCGGATCGAATCCGGTGGTGATCGGAAACGACACCTCCGGCTTTCTCGCGGCGACGAAGCTCACGACGTCGGTCACCGTGATCGGCAACGTGCGCGACGACCTGCAGGTGTTGTCGAAGACGACGCAATTCTCGAGAGTGACGAACGGATCGTTCAGCATCAACGGCGCGGCGATCTCGGTCGACACGGATACCGACAGCGTGTCGTCGATCGTGAGCCGCATCAACGCGTCGGCCGCGGGCGTGACCGCGACGTACGATTCGGGCCAGGATAAGATCGTTCTGACGACCAACGGGAACAGCGAAGATCTGATCACGGTCTCCGGCGACACGTCGGGCTTCGTCACGGCGGCGAAGCTCTCGACCGCGAACACCGTGAAAGGCAACATTCGCGACGACCAGCAGGTGTTGGACAAAACCACACAGTTCGCCGCGGTGGTGAGCGGCTCGTTCACGATCAACGGCGCGACCGTCGCCGTCGATACGAGCGCCGACACACTCAGCACGCTGATCGCGAAGATCAATGCGTCGGCCGCGGGCGTGGCCGCGAGTTTCGACTCGACCGCGAACACGCTGCATCTCGTCGGCAACACGACCAGCGAGGACCCGATCGTCGTCGGCGGTGACACCTCGGGCTTTCTCACCGCGGCCAAGATGGACACGGCCAACTCGGTGCTCGGCAATATCCGCGACGACGAGCAGGTCCTCGCGAAGATGCCGCAGTTCGCCGGTGTGACGAGTGGATCGTTCACCATTAACGGCACCGCGATCGCATTCGACACGACGACGGATACGATCAGCTCGATTCTCTCGCGCATCACGTCGTCGTCGGCCGGCGTCGCGGCGTCCTACGATGCGGCGAACGACGTCGTGCATCTCACGACGAAGTACGACACCGAAGATCCGATCGCGGTCAGTGATTCGACGGGCCTCTCGAGCGCGTTGCATCTCTCCACGAACAACGCGGTGCCCGGACATCTGTCGGAAGATGGAGTGCCGCTCGCCGATCTCAGCCAGTTTTCATCGGTCGTGGACGGCGCGTTCGTCATCGACGGGCGGACGATCTCGGTCGCGACGACGGATTCAGTCAACGACATCGTCGGACGAATCAATTCCTCCGGAGCCCGCGCGACGGCGACGTTCGACACGAACACGAACAAGATCGTCATCACGACGACGTACAAGACCGAAGACGACGTCGCGATCGGCGGCGACACCTCCGGATTTCTCGCTGCCGCGGGGATCAGCTCGAGCAACACGGTGCAGGGCAACCTGCGCGACGATCAGCAGGTGCTCGCGAAAACCTCGCAGTTCGGTGCCGTGTCGACGGGCTCGTTTACCATCAACGGCGTCGCGATCGCGGTCGATGCGAGCTCCGACTCGCTGGCGTCCGTCATCACGCGGATCAACGGCGCCGGCGCGGGCGTCACCGCCGAATACGACACGATGAGTGATCGCCTGCGGCTGACGGCGACGTTGAATGGCGAACAACTGGTTCAGGTTGGCGCCGACGCCACGGGATTCCTGGGCGCCGCATACCTCGATACGTCGAACACGGTGCGCGGCCATGTCGCCGAGGATGGCGTGGCGCTCCAGGATGTATCGGTGTTCGCGTCGGTCGTGGACGGCTCGTTCGTCGTCGATGGAAAAACGATCACCGTGGACGCCGCCACCGATACCATTCAGACGATAGTTGACAAAGTCAACAATTCCGGCGCACGCGTGACGGCGACGTACGATCCCGTCACGGACGGCCTTCGTCTCGACGCGACGTACGACAGCGAGGACGCCGTGCCGATCGGCGGCGATACCTCCGGCTTCCTCGCGGCCGCGCATGTCGACGCCGCGAACACGGTCATGGGCAACATCCGCGACGACCTGCAGGTGCTGGCGAAGACGACGCAATTCGGAGACGTCACGAGCGGCTCGTTTACGATCAATGGCGTGTCGATCGGCGTCGATCCCGCCAATGATTCACTTACCGACGTCGTGTCACGAATCAACGCAGCCGGCGCGGGCGTGAGCGCCGTCTTCGACGCGCAGGCCAACGCCCTCGAGCTGACGACGACCGGCGACAGCGAAGATCCGATCGCCGTCGGCAACGACACGACCGGCTTTCTCGCCGATGCCCATCTCGACGCCGCGAACACTGCGCGCGGGAACCTGCGCGACGACGAACAAGTGCTCGCCAAGACGTCGCAGTTCGCGTCCGTGACCAGCGGATCGTTCACGGTGAACGGCGTCGCGATCAACGTCGACGCCAACGCCGATTCATTCTCGACGGTCGTCAGCCGGCTCAACGCGGCGGGTGCCGATGTGACCGCCGCGTTCGACGCAAACACCAATCGCCTCACGCTCGTGCGGAGTACGCCGGGCCAGGATCTCATCGACGTTGGCAACGACACCACCGGATTCCTCGCTACGACCGGTCTCGCGACCGCGAACGGTGCGGCCGGAAAACTCAGCGACCTCGCCGAGGTGTTGGCGCGCACGCCCGAGTTCAGCGGCGTGACGGACGGCGCGTTCACGCTCAACGGACAGCAGATCGCCGTGTCGGCGGCGACCGACAGTCTCCAGGACGTCGTCAATCGCATCACTGCCGCGAATGCGGGTGTGACGGCGAGCTACAACGCGTTGACCGACACGCTGTCATTCACGCCCACCATCGCCGGCGCGCCGCTGTCGATCGTCGATGACACGAGCGGATTGCTCTCGGCGCTGCATGTCGCGCAGGGTTCGGCAGGCACGCACGTCAACCCGAACGCGGTGTTCAACGGCGCGGAGCTCAGTGCACCAATGTTCGACCCCGGCCAATCGGTGCACGCCGGTTCGTTCACGGTCAATGGCGTTCAGATCGCCGTCGCAAACAACGACAGCATGACCAGCGTGCTGTCGCGCATCTCGAGCTCGCGTGCCGGTGTGACGGCACACTTCGACCCAACGACGCAAACTGTTTCACTCACCGCGAAAGTGAAATCGTCGTCGCCGATCACGATCGGCGCGGACACATCCGGCTTTGTGGCCGCGGCGAAGATGGATGCGAGCCCGCTGAGCGTCGTGGGCATCGATCCGACGTCGCCGAGTGCGGTGGCCGTTGGCCTCATGTCGGAATATGCGAAGGTGCACGCGGGGAAGTTGACCGTGAACGGCGTCGACATCGCGATCGATCCGTCGAGCACGACGGTCGACGGCGTCGTGAGTGCGCTGAATCAGATCGGCGGCGTCCAGGCGACGGTCGACAGCGACACCGGCGCGGTGAAGATCAACGCCGCTCCGGGTTCGCCCGCGCTCAAGCTGAGCGATTCGAGCGGACTCCTCGGCGCGCTCGGTATTCCGGACTATGCGCTCATGCCGCGAGTGATGGGCTCGGCCGCGCCGCCCGCGGGTCCGGCGAGCAACTCCTCCGCGGCGGCAGTGGGGGTCGAGCAGGCGGTTGGGAATTTCGACGCCATGCTCGAGCGCTGGGCCGTGAGCGGGAGCAACGCGCGACGCATGCTCGGCGACGTGCTGTCGATGATCCACGCGTCGGGCGCGCGAGGTATCGAGTTCGATGCATCGAGTTTGACCCCTCGCTTGACCGTCGACGCGAACCTCCTCGCGAGCAGTCTGGACGCCGGCGGGTCGGTGACCGCGTCTCAGTTGCACACGGGTGGCGCCGTCGCCGGTGTGATGGGTTCGCTGATCGACCGATTCGCGACGGTGGCGAGCACGACCGCGACGGATACGCTCGCCTCGCTCGTGGACGCCGTGCACGCCAACTTTTTGACGTCCGGCCAGTCGTCCCAATAGCACAAGGCATCGCAACCCGGTGTCGTGTCTGGGATTACGACCTCGCCAGCTTGACGCACCGCTCGCGATTGGATACCTTTTCCAGTCTCCCCCGGACCACTCTGGTCAGGCGGGAAGTGCATCCACGGGGCTATCCCGTTCGAATTCCTTCCGTTCTACATGCCAACGATCAATCAGCTCGTTCGTCGTAGCCGCTCCGACGTCGTCAAGAAAGAGAAGTCGCCGGCGCTCAAGTCCAATCCGTTCCGTCGTGGCGTGTGCACGCGCGTGTACACCACGACCCCCAAGAAGCCCAACTCGGCGCTCCGCAAAGTCGCCAAGGTTCGTTTGACGAACGGCTTCGAAGTCATCGCCTACATTCCCGGTGAAGGCCACAATCTGCAGGAGCACTCGATCGTGCTCGTGCGCGGCGGCCGCGTGAAGGATCTCCCGGGTGTTCGCTACCATATTGTGCGCGGCTCGCTCGACGCCAGCGGCGTGAACGGCCGCAATCAGAGCCGCTCGAAATACGGCACCAAGAAGCCGAAGGCCGGAGGTAAGAAGTAATGAGCCGCCGCAAAGGAAGCGTGAAGCGTCCGATTCTCGCCGACGCGCGCTACGACAGCCAGACCGTTTCAAAGTTCATCAACGCCATGATGCTGCAGGGCAAGAAGTCGACGGCCGAGCGCATCTTCTACGGCGCGATGGACCTGGTCGAAAGCCGCACGAATCAGCCGGGCGTGAACGTGTTCAAGCAGGCCCTGGCGAATCTGAAGCCGGTCGTGGAAGTGAAGAGCCGCCGTGTCGGCGGCGCCACGTACCAGGTGCCGGTGGAAGTGCGCCCTGAGCGCCGCACGGCGCTGGCGATGCGCTGGCTGATCAACTACTCGCGCGACCGCAACGAGAAGTCGATGCCGGAGAAGCTCGCGGCCGAGGTGATCGCGGCGAGCAAGGGTGAAGGCAACGCGGTGAAGAAGAAGGAAGACACGCACCGCATGGCGGACGCGAACAAGGCGTTCGCGCACTATCGCTGGTAATCACTCGAGTAGTTCACGAAGACTCGATGACGAAACGCCCCGTCGAATATCGACGGGGCGTTTTGCGTCGTCGGCCGCGGGAATTCCTTACACGCCGCAGAGGAAGTTCGCCGGCACCGGCTGGCTCGCGAGATATCCCGGGAATTGCGCGTAGAACGCCGAGATCGACGTACCGAACGCGGTCTGAAACGCCGTTTGCCACGGCGTGCCCGACGCGATCGCGTCCGCGTACACCTTGAGCGAGCCGATTCCCGCCGACGCAATGAGCTCGTCGACCGCGATCCAGGAATACGGGTACACCGGACCGACCGTGGTTTGAAGCACCGTCGCCGGCTCGAGCGTTGGCAGCGACGGCAAACCCGGCGGCTGCTGCTTCGCGAAGTCGGCGACCTGTTTCGCCATGCAGCCGCGCGTAGTGGCGATCGGAATCAGCTTCTCCGCGTCCATGCCGTCATACCCCATGAACTCGGCCGAGCCTTCGATCAGCCAGTCAGCCCCCGCGGTGTTCGGATTCCCGAGCCACTTGTACTGGAACTGCCAGAGATGGAAGACCTCGTGCACCGTGATCTTCTGTCGCGAGATCGGACCGTTCAGCACCCATCCCGCATTCGAAGTACAGAACGTCACAGCGCCGGCGCCCGTGAAGGCCGCCGAGCCGCCGCGCGAGCAGCCGTCCGACGTCGTCGAGGTCGAGATGGTCGACGCCGTCGTGATGGTTCGCCCGAACGTCGTTTGATAGAAGCCGGCGGCGAATTGCACGGCGTCCTTGATCAACTGCTGATCCGACGCGCTCGTGGCCGGATCGAAGCTGAAGGTGTATGGCGTGAGTGAGCTCGTGACGGCGAGCGTCGCGGACTTTCCACCGGCCGTCGCGGTGATGGTGACGTTCGCGATGTGTCCGGCGTTCACGAGCCCGGTGTTCGAGACGGTGATGAGCGTTGCATCGGAGCTCGACCACGTGACGGGAACGCTCGTGATCGCGGCGCCGCTTGCGTCCTTGACCGTTGCCGTGAGCTGTGTCGTCGTGCCGGCCTGCAGCGAGGAGGTGCCGGAAATCGAGATCGATGCGACCACCGGTGCCGGAGCGTTGACCGTAACGGCCGCCGATCCGGACTTGCCGTCGACGGACGCGCTGATCGTCGTTGATCCGGCGGTCTTTCCGGTCACCGTGCCATCCGATGCAACGCTCGCGATGGCGTCGTTCGCGCTCGACCACGTGAAGGTCTTTCCGGAAATGGCGGTGCCCGTGGAGTCCTTCGCGACGGCGCTGAACTGCGCCGTCTTGCCGACGTCGAGCGCGGCTGAACCGGTCACGGTGACCGTAGCCACGACCGGGACCGGCGGTGGCGGGGGCGGAGGCGTTGACGTGGTCGGTTGCGTCGACGGGACGGATTCGCCGCCGCCGCACGCCGTGAGGCCGCAAGCGATGAGTCCGAACACGGCGGCGAGAATGACGTGTGCTTTGGCGGGGCGCTGCATCAGGTTCTTCATCTCCAGGAGTCGCGTCAGGCAGTGCTATCGAATCGAAGCTACGGGCTCGGCGTTAGCCACCGGTTAACGGGTGGTTAATCAGGGAGGAGTTCACCGCGGTCCGCAAGGCGCGGGGCACACCGTCTGCCGCTTGACCAGCGTACAGGAGGACTTCATGAGCGACTTCCGGCAGGACCGCAGCGACAAGTTCAGGCAGCAATTGAATGAGCGGGGCAATCCGCACGGTGGCCGCGGTCGCCGCGCCGAGAACAACATTGCGGAGCAGTTCGAGACGCAGACCGGGCATCCGTTGGGGGAGACCGCGAGCAACCAGCGCGGCGATCAGCTCGCCGGCGATTTGCCGCCGAGCATCGATCTGCGGCGGGATCAGCATGCGCGAAAGGGACAGGCGCAGAGTCCGCGCGAGCGCAACCTCAATCAGCCTGAAAAGAAGATCGAGGGACACGGCAGACATCACGACAAGTAGGAGGCTCGGCAATTCATCGACGGCGGCGAGTGAGAGACATCACTCGCCGCCGTTGTCGTTTCTCACAGGGAATATCCCGCGGCGAGCCGCACCGCTGAGTCGGTCACATTTTTTATCGGGAAGTTCGAGAGGCGGTCGTGTCCTGGCACGATCCTGGTCTATAGGAAAAGTGCCGGGTGGGCGTGTGGGGTGGGGCCGGGGTGGACGAGCAGTCGGTTGGAAGCTCGGGCGCAGTCGGACCAAAGCACGATGGATTGCAGGGAGCAATCCGAAATGGGCCCGGCGACTCTCGTCCGAATTGAGGTGGCACCATGAGCTTCCAATCGCTGAACCGTGCGGCCGCGACCGCACTGACTTTCTGCACGTTCGCGGCAACGGGCCTCTTCGCGCAGGCTACGGTGAAGGGTGTGCTGTACGACGATGCGACGGGCACGCCGGTGCGCGGCACGGTGATGCTCGTGGATCCGGCGAGCGATGCGCCTGTCGTGCACGTCGTCGCGGACTCGGCGGGCCAGTTCTCGCTGAACGTGGGCCACGGCACCTATCGGATCGCCGCGGTGCGCGCGGGCTACACCTCGGTGTTGTCGTCGCCGATTCCGCTGCTCGATGGCGAGCGGCTCGTGATCAAGGTACCAATCGCCCAGTCGGGTGATCCGCAGCATCGCATCGGTGTGCTCGAACACGTTCGTCCGGAACAGTCGGCGGCGCCGAGGATGAATGCGCGGAGCGCGCTGCTCACGGGCTTCGAGTCGCGTCGCGCCACGGGTCCTGGTCTTCACTACGATCGCGTGGCGCTCGAGAAGTCGGGCGTGCACACCCTCGGCGAATTCCTGCAGAGCGTGCCGGGCCTTCGAGTGCTCGATCCGGGTTCGACGTCGAGCATGAACATGTCGCGCACGAGTGTTGGCACGATGGTAGGCACGCCGGCGGGCATTCAGGCGTGTCACGTGGGCTGGTTCGTGGACGGTCATCGCATGGACATTCCGGGCCGGAGCGATCCGGTGACGGACGGGTTGGGCTCGCTGTCGATGGATGTGGTTGAAGCGGTCGAGGTGTTCCGGGGCCTGAGCGAGATGCCGTCCGAGTTCGCCGAGCCGGATCTTCGGTGTGGGGCGGTGGCGGTGTGGACGCGGCGAGGGGAGTAGCGTTGGGCGTTGGGTGTTGGGTGTTGGGCGAAACTGCAAAGGGCGACGGAGGATTCTCCGTCGCCCTTTGCTTTCGCGCGCTGTGCCGGCCCCCTTGACCCGCGCCCAATCCTCAATAAATTCAAGGGGCTACGGCATTTCCGGCTCGCGTCGGCATCGTCGTGGTGATCGAAAAACCGGCGAACTGCGCGCCGACCCTTATGGGCTTGCAATAACGCAAGGGCCTGCTCCGGCTGACGCACTCGGGTGAGTGCAACGGCTCCCGACAAGTAACGCAGGACAATCGAACACCGATGACGGCAGGTCCTCCGCGCTTCGGCGCGAAGGACGATGGCGAACTCGGTGCGCCTTGGGTCCCCCTCGCGCGGCAGTGGCGAGTGCACCCGGCGATGGCGGATGGATACCGCGCTCCTCTGGAGCGGCCCGGTCCACCCGCGTTTTTGCTGGTAAAAGCTTGAAAGAGCGGAGGCGCAACGCGCCGACGTGAGGAACGATGAATACACGCCTGATTGCAGAACTTGAATAACGAAGTCCCATAGCCCAACGCTGATTTCATATGGCCCGCACAACGTCGCTCGATCACTATCGCAATATCGGCATCATGGCCCACATCGATGCCGGTAAGACGACCACGACCGAGCGTATTCTCTACTATACCGGCAAGGCGCACAAAATCGGCGAGGTGCACGAAGGCACCGCGACGATGGATTGGATGGAACAGGAGCAGGAGCGCGGCATCACGATCACGTCGGCCGCGACCACGGCCTTCTGGACGCGCAACAACGTCGAGTACCGCATCAACATCATCGATACGCCGGGGCACGTGGACTTCACCGTCGAGGTGGAGCGCTCGCTCCGCGTGCTCGACGGCGCCGTCACGCTGCTCGATTCCGTCGCCGGCGTCGAGCCGCAGACGGAGACGGTGTGGCGGCAGGCCGATCGCTACGGCGTGCCGCGCATCATCTTCTCGAACAAGATGGACCGCACCGGCGCCGACTTCGACCGCTGCCTGTCGATGATCCGCGACCGGCTGTCCAAGGATGCGTATCCCCTGCAGCTGCCGGTCGGCTCGGGCGAGCTGTTCACCGGCCACATCGACGTCCTCGAGCGCAAGCAGTACATCTTCGACGAAGCGACGCTGGGCAAGACGTTCACCGTCGTCGACGTGCCGGAGCAGTACAAGGCCGCGGTCGAGCAGGCGCGCCACGACGTGATCGATCACGCGGTGGCGGTGGCGCAGGACGACGCGCTGATGGAGAAGTATCTGGGTGGCGAGGAGCTGTCGCTCGACGAGATTCGGAAAGCGATTCGCACCGCGACGGTCACGGGCAAGATGATTCCCGTGCTCTGCGGCGCGTCGTTCAAGAACAAGGGCGTGCAGGCGCTGCTCGACGCCGTGATCGATTATCTCCCGGCGCCGGTCGACGTGCCGGCGATCAAGGGCCACCTGCCGCACCACGACGAGCATTTCGCCGAGCGTCCGGTGACCGACGACGCGCCGTTCGCGGCGCTGGCGTTCAAGATCGCGACGGACCCGTTCGTCGGAAAGCTGACGTTCTTTAGAGTGTACTCAGGCGTGCTCAAGTCGGGCTCGTACGTGTACAATTCGACGAAGGACAAGCGCGAGCGCGTGAGCCGCGTGCTGCAGATGCACGCGAACAAGCGCGAAGAGATCGAAGAGGTGCGCGCCGGCGACATCGCGGCCGCCATCGGGTTGAAGGACACCCGCACGGGCGACACGATGTGCGACGACGAGCATCCGATCATCCTCGAGGCGATGAAGTTCCCGAACCCCGTCATCGACGTCGCGATCGAGCCGAAGACGAAGGCGGACCAGGACAAGCTCGGCATCGCGCTCGCGAAGCTGTCGGAAGAAGATCCGACGTTCCGCGTGCACACCGATGAAGAGACGTCGCAGACGATCATCTCGGGGATGGGCGAGCTGCATCTCGAGATCATCGTCGACCGCATGATGAGAGAGTTCAAGGTCGACGCCAATATTGGTCGGCCCCAGGTCGCCTACAGAGAAACCATCCGCAAGCGCGTCGAGAAGGTCGAAGGCAAGTTCATCCGCCAGTCGGGTGGTAAGGGCCAGTACGGCCACGTCGTCATCAACATGGAGCCGAGCGACACGGGCGCGGGCTTCATCTTCGAGGACAAGGTCGTGGGCGGTGTGATCCCGCGCGAGTACATCGCGCCGGTCGAGCAGGGCATCAAGGAAGCGCTCGAGAACGGCGTCTTGGCGGGCTATCCGATGGTGGACGTCAAGGTCGAGCTGGTATACGGCTCCTATCACGAAGTCGACTCCAGCGAAATGGCGTTCAAGATCGCCGGCTCGATGGCGTTCAAGGAGGCGGCGAAGCGCGCGCATCCCGTGATCCTCGAGCCCATGATGAACGTGGAAGTGGTCACTCCTGACGCGTTCATGGGCGACGTGCTCGGCGATTTGTCGGCGCGTCGCGGCAAGATCGGCGGAATGACGCAGCGTGGCGAAGCGCAGGTGATCGCCGCGACCGTGCCGCTCGCCGAGATGTTCGGGTATTCGACGAAGCTGCGCTCGATGAGCCAGGGCCGCGCCGTGTACTCGATGGAATTCGCGCACTATGAAGAAGTGCCGAAGTCGAAGGCTGAAGAGATCGTCGCCAAAGTGAAGGCGTAAGGCAGAAACGGGCAGTAACGACTTAACCAACCAGGATTCGTACAATGGCAAAGGCAAAGTTCGAGCGGAACAAGCCGCACGTGAACGTCGGCACCATCGGCCACGTCGATCACGGCAAGACGACGCTCACCGCGGCGCTCACGAAGGTGTCGTCCGACAAGGGCTACGGCACGAAGTACATCGCCTACGACGAGGTCGCGAAGGCGTCCGCGTCGCAGGGCCGCCGCGACGCGACGAAGATCCTGACGATCGCGACGTCGCATGTCGAATACGAGACGCCGAACCGTCACTACGCGCACGTCGACTGCCCGGGCCACGCTGATTACGTCAAGAACATGATCACGGGCGCCGCGCAGATGGACGGCGCGATCCTCGTGGTGTCGGCCGTGGACGGTCCGATGCCGCAGACGCGCGAGCACATCCTGCTCGCCCGTCAGGTGAACGTGCCCGCGATCGTCGTCTTCCTCAACAAGTGCGACCTGGTCGACGACGCCGAGCTGCTCGATCTCGTCGATCTCGAGGTGCGCGAGCTGCTCTCCAAGTACGATTACCCCGGCGACGAGACCCCGGTCATCCGCGGCTCGGCGATCGGCGCGATCAACGGCGAGAAGCAGTGGGTCGACAAGCTCGAGGAGCTCTACTCGGCGCTGGATACGTACATCAAGGAACCGGTCCGCGAGATCGACAAGCCGTTCGCGCTGCCGGTCGAAGACGTGTTCTCGATCACGGGCCGCGGCACCGTCGCGACGGGTCGTATCGAGCGCGGCATCATCAAGGTCGGTGAGGAAGTGGCGCTCGTCGGCTTCGGCTCGGACAAGAAGTCGGTGGTGACCGGCGTCGAGATGTTCCGCAAGCTCTTGGATCAGGGCCAGGCGGGCGACAACGTCGGTCTGCTCCTGCGCGGCATCGAAAAGGACGCGATCGAGCGCGGCATGGTGCTCGCCAAGCCGGGTTCGATCAAGCCGCACACGAAGTTCGAGGCCGAAGTCTACGTGCTGAACAAGGACGAGGGCGGCCGCCACACGCCGTTCTTCAAGGGTTATCGTCCGCAGTTCTATTTCCGCACGACGGACGTGACGGGCTCGATCGAGTTGCCGGCCGGCACGGAGATGGTGATGCCGGGCGACAACATCCAGATGACGATCGAGCTGATCACGCCGATCGCGATGGAAGAGCAGGTGCGCTTCGCGATTCGCGAAGGCGGTCGCACGGTGGGCGCGGGCGTCGTCACGAAGATTCTGGCCTAACGCAATGGGCGTTGGGCGATGGGCGTACATGCCCATCGCCCATCGCCCAACGCCCAACGCACACAGAGAACTCTCATGGCAGGCAGAATTCGTATCCGTCTCAAGGCCTTCGATCACGCGGTGATCGATCAGGCGTCGGCGGACATCGTGCGGACGGCGGAGAAGACGGGCGCGCAGGTGTCCGGTCCGATTCCGCTGCCCACCAAGACGCAGCGGTGGACGGTGCTCCGGTCGCCGCACGTCGACAAGAAGTCGCGCGAGCAGTTCGAGCTCAAGACACACAAGCGGGTGATCGACATTCTCGATTCCCGCGCGCAGACGGTGGACGCGCTCACCAAGCTGGATTTGCCGGCGGGCGTGGACGTCGAGATCAAGGTCGAGTAGCACCACAAGTAGCACCACAAGTAGCACCACAAGCGGGTTGTCATTCCGAGCGACGCGAGGAATCCGGCATCACGGTCGCGAGGCCGGCCAATCCGGGGAGACGGTAGATCCCTCGTCGCTTTGCTCCTCGGGATGACGATCACAGTCCAACTGTCAATGTCGACAGTGACTCTGCAGAGGAATTCATGATAGGCATCATTGGCAAGAAGCTGGGCATGACCCAGATCTTCAACGAACAAGGGCAGCAGATCCCCGTCACGGTGATCGAAGCCGAGCCGAATCCGGTGCTCGCCGTGACCGACAAGGCCAAGGCGGGGCACGCGTCGATCCAGCTCGGGCTGGGCAGCGCGCGTCTGCGCCGCGACAACGCCAAGGGCGAGCGGACCCCCAAGGGTCACCGCGCGTCGAAGGCCGCGGTCGGCCACGCGAAGAAGGCGAATCTCGAGACCGTGCCGCGCGTGCTGCGGTCGGTGCGTCTCGACGAGCCGGGGAACGCGAAGATCGAAGTGCCGGCGTACAACGTCGGCGACGTCGTGAAGGTCGACGTGTTCGCGGTCGGCGACACGGTCAAGGTCACGGGCACGTCGAAGGGCCGCGGATTTCAGGGCATCGTCAAGCGCCACAAGGCGGGCGGTGGTCCGAACACGCACGGCAACACGAAGCACCGTCGTCCCGGCTCGATCGGACCTGGCACAGATCCGTCGCGCGTCATCAAGGGCAAGGCCATGCCGGGCCACTATGGCGACGAGCGTCACACGCAGACTCATCTCCGCGTCGAGAAGATCGATACGGATCGCAATCTGATCTACATCCGCGGCTCGGTCGCCGGCAAAGCCGGTGGCATCGTCGTCGTGCGGAAGCAGGGCTAACGGTACATCCTATGGCTGAGAACTCGACTACCACATTCCAGGCGGCCGCGTACTCGTCGCAGGGGACGTCGCGCGATGCCGTCGCGCTCCCCGAGACGTTGTTCGACGGAACCGTCAACATGCCGGTCATGCACCAGGCGGTGAAGGCGTTTCTCGCCAATCAGCGCCAGGGCAACGCGGCGACGAAGATTCGCAAGTACGTCACCGGCGGCAATCAGAAGCCGTGGAAGCAGAAGGGCACGGGTCGCGCCCGCCAGGGCTCGACGCGCGCGCCGCACTGGGTCGGCGGCGGCACGGTGTTCGGTCCGATTCCGCGCAGCTACGCGCAGTACGTGCCGCGCCAGGTGAGAGCCCTCGCTCGCAAGTCGGCCTTCAATGCGCGCGCGCGCGAGAACGCGATCATCGTGATCGACCAGTTCAACTACGACGCGCCGAAGACCGCGCGCCTGAAGGGGCTCGTCGAGCGGCTGGGCGTCGCTGATAAGAAAGTGCTCATTCTCACCGACGGCGTGAAGACGAACGTCTTCCTGTCGGGCCGCAATCTGCCGACCGTGCACGTGATGCCGTACGCCGACGTGTCGACGTATCACATCCTGTGGTCGGACGTGGTGTTGATCGAGTCGTCGGCGATCGGCGACGGCATGCAGCCGCTGGCGAACGAGAAGGCTGAAGCGGTGGCGCCGAAGCGCGCGCCGGCGAAGGCTCCGGCCAAGAAGGCGTCCGCCGCGAAGAAGTCGACACCAGCGAAGCAGGGCGCGAAGGCGGCCGCGAAGAAGGCGCCAGCGAAGAAAGCGTCGGCGAAGAAGGCGCCAGCGAAGAAGGCAGCGGCGAAGAAGAAGTCGCCCAACGCCCAACGCCCATCGCCCAACGCGAAGAAGAGGAAGTAGCCAATGCCCACCCTGCACCGCACCATTGTGCGTCCGTTGATCACCGAGAAGACGTCGTCCGCGTATCAGGCGCGCGGCGAGTACGTGTTCGAGGTGCATCCGGATGCGACGAAGACGCAGATCCGTTCGGCGATCGAGCAGCTCTTCGGCGTGAAAGTCACCGGCGTTTGGACGATGAACGTGCGCGGCAAGGAAAAGCGCATGGGACGCAGCATCGGCCGCCGCCCCAACTGGAAGAAGGCGATCGTGACGCTCCGCGAGGGTGACACGATCGAGATCTTCGAAGGCTGAGGCATAGATCATGGGAATTCGTCAATTCAAGCCGGTGACCAAGAGCTCGCGCTTCCGTTCGGTCTCGGATTTTTCCGAGATCACGACGACGACGCCCGAGAAGTCGCTGCTCGAGCCGATCAAGAAGTCGGGCGGGCGCGACAATCACGGTCACATCTCGATGCGCCGCCGCGGCGGTGGCCACAAGCGGCAGTATCGCATCATCGATTTCAAGCGCAACAAGCACGGCGTGGCCGGTACCGTCTCGACCATCGAGTACGATCCGAACCGCTCGGCGCGTATTGCGTTGATCACGTACGCCGACGGCGAGAAGCGCTACATCATCCACCCGAAGGGGCTGGCGGTGGGCGACACGGTGATGGCCGGTCCGGGCTCGGACATCCGCAACGGCAACGCGTTGCCGCTCGCCGAGATGCCGCTGGGGACGGCCGTTCACAACATTGAATTAAAGATCGGGAAAGGCGCGCAGCTCTGCCGCTCGGCGGGCATGTCGGCGCAGGTCGTGGCGAAAGAGGGCGAGTACGTGACGCTCCGCATGCCGTCGACCGAAATGCGTCTCGTGCACGGCCGCTGCTACGCGACGATCGGCGTCGTGGGCAACGAGGAGCACGAGCTGATCTCGTGGGGCAAGGCCGGCAAGACGCGCTGGAAGGGCCGGCGCCCGAAGGTGCGCGGTGAAGTCATGAATCCGGTCGATCACCCGCACGGTGGCCGGACGCGCGGCGGACGAAACGTCGTCAGCCCGTGGGGCAAGAAGGAAGGCGTCAAGACGCGCAACAAGAAGAAGTCGTCCGAGCGCCTCATCGTCCGCGGCCGCAAGCGCGGCAAAGCGACTCAATAAGGTATCGATCCTATGGGACGTAGCGTAAAGAAGGGACCGTTCGTTCAGGAGGCGCTGACCAAAAAGGTCGACGCGCTCAACGCCAAGAACGAGAAGCGCGTGATCAAGACCTGGTCGCGGGCGTCGACCGTGCTGCCCGAGTTCGTGGGGCACACCTTCGCCGTGCACAACGGGAACAAGTTCATCCCGGTGTACGTGACGGAGAACATGGTCGGCCACAAGCTCGGCGAGTTCGCGCCGACGCGTCTGTTCCGAGGCCACACCGGCCAGAAGGCGGCGGACAAGAAGGCGCCGGCGCCGGCCGCCGGCGGCGCTCCGGCCGCGCGCGGAGGCAAGTAACCGATGCCGCAGAATACGAAGACGGCGTTGGCCACCGCGTTCCAGCGCTCGACGCGCCAGTCGCCGTACAAGATGCGGCTCGTCATCGACGAGATTCGCGGCAAGAGCGTGAACGACGCCCTCGCCTATTTACAGTTCTCGAAAAAGCACGCCGCGAAGCAGATCGAGAAGACGTTGCGGTCCGCGGTCGCGAACGCCGAGCATGCCGCGCGTGAGGGTGGCCCGTCGGTGGACGTCGACGAGCTGTACATCTCGCGCGCCGTGATCAACGAGGGGCCGAAGCTCAAGCGGTTCACGCCGGCCGCGATGGGCCGCGCGACGCCCGTGCAGAAGCGCACCAGCCACGTCGAGATCGAGCTCAACGCGCGCGAAGTTCGGAAGCCGAAGCCCCAGCCCGTGGCGAAGAAGGCCGCCGGAAAGCGCGCGGCGAAGAAAAGCACTCGGAGAGAGAGCTAATGGGACAGAAGACACATCCGGTCGGTTTCCGACTCGGCATCTCGAAGGATTGGAAGTCGCGCTACTATGCGGGCCGCGATCTGCCGGCGCTTCTCCGTGAGGACGAGCTCCTGCGCAAGTATCTCAAGGCGCGTTTAGGACATGCCGCGATCGCGGACATCGTCATCGACCGCAAGCCCGGCAAGGTCGTCGTCACGCTGCACACCGGCCGTCCGGGTGTCGTGATCGGCAAGAAGGGCGCGGAAGTCGACAAGCTGCGCGACGAGCTCGCGCATCTCACCGGCAAGGAAGTCGGCATCAACGTCGAAGAGATCAAGCGTCCCGAGCTCGACGCGCAGTTGGTCGCGGACAACATCGCGAGCCAGCTCGCGCAGCGCATCTCGTTCCGCCGCGCGATGAAGCGCGCGGTGCAGAGCGCCATGCGCATGGGCGCGCAGGGCATCAAGGTCAAGGCGGGTGGCCGGTTGGGCGGCGCGGAGATCGCGCGCGTCGAGGGCTACCACGAGGGTCGTGTGCCCCTGCACACGCTGCGTGCGGACATCGACTATGCGACGTCGACCGCGAAGACCACCTTCGGCGCCATCGGCGTGAAGGTCTGGATCTTCAAGGGCGAGAAGGTCGAGGATCGCCGCGGCACCACTTACTCCTCCGGCATGTAAGGGGGATCACGAACAATGCTGTCACCCAAGCGCGTCAAATTCCGGAAGCGGTTCAAGGGTCGGACGACCGGTCTCTCCCATCGTGGATCGGAGATCTCGTTCGGCACCTATGGCCTGCAGACGTTGGAGCCGGGTTGGATCACGGCTCGTCAGATCGAGGCCGCCCGTGTGGCGCTCACGCGTCACATCAAGCGCGGCGGCAAGGTGTGGATCCGCGTATTCCCCGACAAGCCGATCACGAAGAAGCCGGCCGAAACCCGCATGGGCAAGGGCAAGGGTTCTCCGGAGATGTGGGTGGCCGTGGTGAAGCCGGGCCGCGTGATGTTCGAGCTCGAGGGTGTGACGAAGGACATCGCCCAGAAAGCGATGGCCCTGGCCGCCGCCAAGATGCCCGTGCGCACGAAGTTCGTGATGCGTGAGGAGGCGCACACCAATGAGAGCTGAAGAAATCCGCGAGATGAGCGTCGCCGACATCGCGTCGCGCATCCACGAGCTGGAAGAGGAACAGTTTCGGCTGAAGTTTCGCGCCGCGACGGAACCACCCGAGGATCCGCTTCGCCTGCGACTGATTCGCCGCGACATCGCGCGCCTCAAGACCGTGCTGCGCGAGCAGCAAGTGGAGCAGCGCGCCGCTGCCCAGGGACAGACCAATGGCTGATACGACACAGACGAACGCACTGACGGAGCGCGGCTCGCGCAAGACGCGCACGGGTCTCGTGGTGAGCGACAAGATGCAGAAGACGGTGGTGGTGGCGATCGAACGTCGCGTGCCGCACCCGGTCTACGGCAAGATGGTCACGCGTACCAAGCGCGTGAAGGCGCACGACGAGGAGAATTCGGCGAAGACGGGTGATACCGTGCGCATCGCCGAGACGCGGCCGCTGTCGAAGGACAAGCGGTGGCGTGTCGTCGAGATCGTCGAGCGCGCGCGGTAGCGGTGTCACGGAGTAAGGAGAACTCTCAATGATTCAGCAAGAGTCGATGGTCAAGGTCGCCGACAACTCGGGCGCGAAGACCGCACAGGTCATTCGCGTGCTGGGCGGTACCCGCCGGCGGTATGCCGGGCTCGGGGACGTCGTGATCGTGGCCGTGAAGAACGCCCTGCCGAACGGCACGGTGAAGAAGTCCGACGTGGCGCGCGCGGTGGTGGTGCGCACGGCGAAGGAGACGCGCCGGAAGGACGGCTCCTACATCCGGTTCGACGAGAACGCGGTCGTCATCATCAACGAGCAAGGCGAGCCCCGCGCGACGCGCATCTTCGGTCCCGTGGCGCGCGAGCTCCGCGAGAAGCGCTACATGAAGATCGTGTCGCTGGCGCCCGAAGTGATTTAAGGTATTCTAATATGAGAATTCTCAAGTATCGCAAGACCGATCGGCCGCGCCCGGTCAACAAGAAGCGGCACACCGACAACGCGGCGCGCGTCAAGGTCCACGTCACGAAGGGGGACACGGTCCGCGTGGTGCGCGGCGACGACAAGGGCAAGGAGGGGAAGATCCTCCGCGTCTACACCAAGACGGGGCGCGTGACCGTCGAGGGCGTCAACATCGTCAAGAAGCACCGCCGCGCGCGCAACGCCGACGAGCAGTCGGGCATCATGGAGATGCCGGCGCCGATTCACGCGTCGAACGTCATGCTGCTGGATCCCAAGTCGGGCGACCCGACGCGCACGCGCCGGCAGATCGACGACGACGGCACCAAGGAACGGATCGCCGTGAAGAGCGGTGAAGCGATCCCGAGGACACGCTAATGGCGACCAAGGAAAAGAAGGGCGGTTCCGGCGGCAAGGGCTCCGGCAAGAAGGGCGGCGGCGATGCGAAGGCGCGTGGACCACACGCCGGCGCCGGCCTGCCCGTGCCCGCGCCGCGGCTCAAGGATTTCTATCAGAACACCGTGCGCCAGCGCTTGATGCAGCAGTTCGGGTTCACCAACCCGCATCAGGTGCCGCTGCTCGAGAAGATCGTGATCAACGTCGGTGTGGGCGAGGCGATCAAACAGCCCAAGGCGCTCGACTCGGTCGTCGACGAGCTGGCGATCATCACCGGGCAGCAGCCGGTCCGCAAGAAGGCGAAGAAGTCCATCGCCAACTTCGGCCTGCGCCAGGGCCAGGAGATCGGCGCCGCGGTCACGCTGCGCGGCGCGCGGATGTGGGAGTTCCTCGATCGCTTCATCACGGTCGCGATTCCGCGCATCCGCGACTTTCGCGGTCTTGGCACCCGGTCGTTCGACGGGCGCGGCAACTATTCGCTCGGCGTCAAGGAGCAGATGATCTTCCCCGAGATCAACTACGACTCGATCGAATCGATTCACGGAATGGACATCACGTTCGTCACGAGCACGAACCGCGACGATCAGGCGTTCGCGCTCCTGAAGGAGCTCGGCATGCCGTTCCGGACGGACGAGAAGAAAGGACGCGGCGCGGCCGCGTGAGCGCTGGGCTTCGCGTTGGGCGGTGGGCGCTGGGCGATGGGCGTGGTGCCCGTCGCCATTCGCCGATCGATTAACAACTTTTAGTTGAGAGTACTGAAATGGCCCGTAAAGCCATGATCGAAAAGAGCAAGCGGAAGCCGAAGTTCCAGGTGCGGGTGCACAATCGCTGCGGCCGCTGCGGCCGTTCGCGCGCGTTCCTGCGCCGCTTCGGTCTGTGCCGCATTTGCTTCCGCGAGCTGAGCCTGCAGGGGATGATCCCCGGCGTGCGTAAGGCGAGTTGGTAATCGCGTTGGGCGCTGGGCGTTGGGTGATGGGCGTGAGTCCATCGATCTGCGCACCGCCCGCCGCCCATCACCCATCACAGTCCTCCACGTCCACGGAAACGAGAGGAGCAGAGGTTCACTCATGAGTATGACCGACCCGATCGCCGACATGCTGACGCGGATCCGCAACGCCTGCGGATCGAAGCACCGCCGCGTCGACATGCCGGTGTCGAAGATGAAAACCGAGATCGCGCGCATCCTGAAGGAGAACAACTACATTCAGGATTATTCGACGCTCGAGACGGATGACGGCAAGAAGGTCCTGCGCGTGCGCTTGAAGTACGCCGGCGGCCAGCCCGTCATTCGCGAGCTGCAGCGCGTCTCCACCCCCGGGCTCCGGAAATACGTCGGCGCCGGCGAAATTCCGCGCGTCCGCAACGGACTCGGGCTCGCCATCCTGAGCACGAACAAGGGCTTGATGTCCGACCGTGAAGCGCGCCAGTCGCGCACCGGCGGCGAGCTCGTCGCCGTCGTCTGGTAGGAGATCAGAATATGTCGCGAATCGGCAAACTTCCCATCACCGTTCCCGCCGGCGTCACCGTGACGATCGACGGCAACACGGTCAAGGTCAAAGGTCCCAAGGGCGAGCTCACGCATCGTCTGCCCGAGGGCGTCACCGTCGACAAGAGCGACAACACGCTCAACGTCGCGCGCGCCTCGGACGAGACCAATCACAAGTCGCTGCACGGCCTCACGCGTTCGCTCATCGCGAACATGGTCGAGGGCGTGACCAAGGGCTATGCGAAGCAGCTCGAGATCACGGGCGTCGGCTACAAGGCCGAGGTGCGTCCGTACGGCCTCCAGCTCTCGCTTGGCTTCTCGCACACGATCGAGTTCAAGGCGCCCGCGGGCATCAAGCTCACCGCGCCGCAGCCGACGGCCGTCACCATCGAAGGGTCGGACAAGGCACTCGTCGGACAGGTCGCGGCGGAAATCCGCGGTCTGCGTCCGCCCGAGCCGTACAAGGGCAAGGGCATTCGTTACGCCGGCGAAGTCATTCGGCGCAAGGCCGGTAAGGCGGGAGGCAAGTAACCCATGCCAGCAATTCCGAAGACGCGTGTTGAGCAGCGGTATCGCCGCCATCTCCGCGTACGCAAGAAGGTCACGGGCACCGCGGAGCGTCCGCGTCTCGTGGTGTTCCGTTCACTCAAGCACATCACCGCGCAGCTGGTGGATGACGTCGCGCGCCGCACGCTGGCGACCGCGACGTCGACCGATCTCCTGAGCGGCAAGAAGACGGACAAGTCGACGGAAGTCGGCAAGCGCATCGCTGAAAAGGCCAAGGCCGCGGGGATCACGAAAGTCGTGTTCGATCGCGCGGGCTACAGATACCACGGCCGCGTGAAAGCGGTGGCCGACGGAGCCCGCGAAGGCGGGTTGGAGTTCTAATATGGCAGAAGACACATCGAACAACGCGCCGGCGAGCGGCGCTCCTGCGTCCGGCGGCTCGACTTCCGGCGGCGGCGATCGCCCGGGTGGCGGCGCCGGTCGTCCCGGCGGATTCGGCGGCGGCAGCGCGCGCTCCGGCGGTGGCCGTAGCGGCGGTGGCCGCGGCGGTCCGGGCGGCGGCCGTGGCGGTCGCGGCGGCGGCGGCGGTGGTGGTCGCGGCGGCCCTGGCGGCGGCCGCGGACGCGGCGGTCCGGGCGGCGGTGGTGGTGGCCGTGGCGGCGAAGGCGGCGGCGATCGTGGTGGTCGCGGCGGCCGTGAAGGCCGTGGCGGCGGCGACGGACGTGGCGGCGAGCGCGGAGAAGGTGGTTCCGAGCTCGTCGAGAACGTGATCGCCATCAACCGCGTCGCGAAGGTCGTGAAGGGCGGCCGGCGCTTCTCGTTCAACGCGCTCGTCGCGGTGGGCGACGGTCAGGGCAAGGTCGGCTTCGCGTCGGGCAAGGCGAACGAAGTCTCGGAAGCGGTCCGCAAGGCCGTCGACGCGGCGCGTCGCAAGATGGTGAACATTCCGCTCACGGGCGGCACCATTCCGCACGAGATCGTCGGCCAGCACGGCGCGGGCAAAGTCCTCATGAAGCCCGCGGCGCCGGGCGCCGGTGTGATCGCCGGCGGTGCGGTGCGCGCCATCATGGAATGCGCCGGCATCTCGGACATCCTGACGAAGAGCCTGGGCTCGACCAACCCGCACAACATGGTGCGCGCGGCGATGGACGGCCTGCAGCATCTCACGACCGTCGAGCAGATCGCGCGCGAGCGCGGCATCGAGACGTCGAGCCTGCAGTACCGGTCGCGCGCCAAGTCTCGTGAAGTCGTGCGCCATGCGGCGCATGGGGAGACGGTCTAATGCCGCGCACGTTCGTATGGCACCCGAGCAAGGGGCCGCGCAAGACGGCGAAGCAGAATCTTCCCGAATCGGGAAGCGTACGGATCAAGCAGGTTCGCTCCGGCATCGGCCACTCGTGGCGGATGCGCGCGACGCTCGAAGCGATCGGTCTCAAGCATCACCAGGATGAAGTGGTGAAGGAGATCACGCCCGGGCTCAAAGGTCAGCTGAAGCAAGTGCGCCACCTCGTCGAGGTGACGCCGGTGGAAGGAGACAAGTAAATGGCGACCACAAAGAAGGCGGCGGGCGAGACGGCGGCGAGCGAGAAGATCGGCTTGCACAACCTCGCCGTCGTTCCCGGCGCGACGAAGAATCGCAAGCGTCTCGGCCGCGGTCCGGGGTCGGGCACCGGCAAGACCTCGGGTAAGGGTCACAAGGGTATCAAGGCGCGCGCGGGCCACCACGGTCCGGGCGGCGGCAAGCCGCACTTCGAGGGCGGCCAGATGCCGATCACGCGCCGGTTGCCGAAGCGCGGCTTCACGAATCCATTCCGCGAGGAAAATCAGATCGTGCGGCTCGACGATCTGGCGACGCTCTCGGCCAGCGGTGCGGAGATCACGCGCGACTCGCTCGCTGAAGCGGGGCTGATCAACAGCAACAAGGGGCAGGTCAAAGTGCTCGCGAACGGCGAGATCTCGCAGGCGATCACGGTGAAGGGCCTCAAGGTCAGCGCCGGCGCGCGCGAGAAGATCGTCGCGGCCGGAGGCCGCGTCGAGGACTAAGGGGTAATTCTCATGGCACAGAACAATGCGGCGGCGGCGGTTCAGAATCTGTTCCGCACGCCCGAGCTGAAGGACAAGATCCTTTTCACGCTGCTCTGCCTGCTCGTGTACCGCATCGGGTCGGCCATCACGGCGCCTGGCGTGAATCCGATCGCGATTCAGGATTACATCAACACGCAGCAGCGCGGCGGCGGCCTGCTCGGCCTCTACAACCTGTTCACCGGCGGCTCGCTCGCGCGCGCCACGGTGTTCGCGCTGGGCATCATGCCGTACATCTCCGCGTCGATCTTCCAGCAGATCGCGCAGGCGGTGGTGCCGTCGATCGACAAGATGTCGAAGGACGAAGAAGGCCGAAAGAAGATCAACCAGTGGTCGCGCTACGCGACGATCGTGCTGGCCGCGGTGCAGGGCTGGGGCTTCGCGATCTTCGCCGAGTCGATCACCGCGGCGGTGACGAATCCTGGGTTCGGCTTCCGCGTGTCGATGACGTTCTTCCTCACCGTCGGCGCGATCTTCGTGATGTGGCTCGGTGAGCAGATCACCGAGCGCGGCATCGGCAACGGCGCGTCGCTCATGATCTTCTTCGCGATCGTCGAGCGCATCTGGCCGGGCATCATCTCGGCGTTCCAGTTCGTGAGCACGGGCGCGATCGGCGCCTTCTCGCTCCTCGTGCTGGTGGTCGTGATGGTGCTCATCGTGGCGGCGGTCGTCGCGGTCACGATGGCGGCGCGGCGGGTGTTGATTCAGATCCCGCAACGCACCATGGCGCGCGGACGCATGCGCGAGGCGAGCCGGAGCTTCATTCCGCTCCGCATCAATTCGTCGGGCGTCATGCCGATCGTCTTCGCCCAGTCGGTGATCGTGGTGCCGGGCGCGGTCGCGCAGTTCATGGGCAACCAGCGCATGCGCGATTTCGCGGACTATCTCGCGCCGGGCAACACGTTGTACAACATCCTGATGGCGATCCTCATCCTCTTCTTCACGTACTTCTACACGTCGATCATCTTCAATCCGGTCGACCTGGCGGAGAACCTGAAGAAGCAGGGCGGCTTCATTCCGGGCGTGAAGCCCGGCGCCCGCACGGCGGAGTACATCGACGACGTCGTGTCGAAGATCACCCTGCCGGGCGCGATCTTCCTCACGTTCGTCGCGCTGCTGCCGATCTGGATCGCGAACATGCTGCACATCGCCTCGTTCAACTTCGGCGGCACGTCGCTGCTCATCGTCGTCGGCGTCGCGCTCGACACGATTCAGCAGATGAACCAGCACCTGCTGCTCAGAAAGTATGACGGTTTCATGAAGAAAGGCCGCATCAAGATGCGCGGTCGTCAAGGCGCGCCGGGCGGATTCTGAGTCTCGTCGCGCTCCACGAGAAAAGCCCGGCTCTTTCAGCCGGGCTTTTTTTCGCCATTCCTTCTCGAGCATGGTCGTGACTCACGAGCAGGTCATTCTCGTCGACGCGGCGGACGCCGAGATCGGCGTCGCCGAAAAGCTCGCCGCGCATCGCGACGGGCAGCGGCACCGCGCGGTGTCAGTGTTCGTGTTCTCACCGGACGGCGCGCGGCTGCTGCTGCAGCGGCGCGCCCACGCGAAGTATCACTCGCCCGGGCTCTGGACGAACACGTGTTGCGGCCACCCGCGGCCCGACGAAACCAGCATCGCCGCCGCGCAACGCCGTCTTCGCGAGGAGATGGGTCTCGACTGCGCGCTCGAGGAGCGGTGCGTGTTCTCGTATCGCGCCGCGGTGGGCGACCTGGTCGAGAACGAGATCGATCACGTCTTCGTCGGTTGGACGTCGGCGCTCCCCGAGCCCAACGCCGCCGAGGTGGCGGAGTACGAGTGGGTGGATACCGCGGCGCTCGCGCAGCGCCTGTCGTCGCACCCGCGGGAGTTCACCGCGTGGTTTCCGCTCGCGCTGGACGCCTTGGGGCTGCGCGCCGGAACGCACTACCTTTAATACATGATCATCGTCCTTTTCGGGAAGCCCGGCGCCGGCAAGGGAACACAGGCCCCGCTTCTCGCCGAGTCGCTCGTCGTGCCGACGCTCGCCACCGGGGATGTGCTGCGGGCCGCCCTGCGCGCCGGCACGAAGCTCGGCCTCGAGGCCAAGGCGTGCATGGAGCGCGGCGAGCTGGTGCCGGACTCCGTCATCCTTGGCATCATCGCCGAGGAGCTCGCCCAGCCGCAGTACGCGAAGGGCGTCATTCTCGACGGCGCCGTGCGCACCGTGCCGCAGGCGGAAGGACTCGATGCGATGCTGAAGAAGATCGGCCGGAAGGTCGACGCGGTGCTGGCCTTCGACATCGAGAATGACGAGATCGTGCGGCGCCTGAGCGATCGCACGGTGTGCGAGAAGTGCCAGACGCCGTACAGCGGCCGCAAGGTTGGCGACATCTGCGACAAGTGCGGCGGCGCGCTCATTCGCCGCAAGGACGACGATCCCGACGCCATTCGCACGCGCCTCAAGGCGTACGGGGAGCAGACCGCGCCGGTGCTCGACTGGTATCGGAGCCACGGCGACAAAGTCGTCGTCGTGAACGCGGTCGGCGCGGTCGACGACGTAAAACGGCGCGCACTCGGCGCGCTGGGGGCGGAAGGAGCAACGCGCAAGTGATTCAGTTGAAGTCGGCGCGTGAGATCGATCTCATGGCGCAGGGCGGAAAAATTCTCGCCGCGACCGTCGAGCATCTCCGCGCCGCGGTGAAGCCCGGCATCTCGACCGGCGAGCTCGATGCGATCGCCGAAGAGTTCATTCGTGCACACGACGGCGCGACACCCGCGTTCAAGGGATTGTACGGCTTTCCGGGCAGCATCTGCGCGAGCGTGAACAACGAGATCGTGCACGGCATTCCCAGCCGCAAGCGCGTGCTGAAGGACGGCGACATCATCTCGCTCGACGTGGGCGTCGGCTACAAGGGGTACTTCACCGACAGCGCGAGCACCGTCGGCGTCGGCGCGATCGCGCCGGAAACGCAGAAGCTGCTCGACGTGACGGTGGCTTCGCTCGAGGCGGGGATTGCCGCGGCGGTGATCGGCAATCATATCGGCGACATCGGCTTCGCGGTGCAGAACGTCGTCGAAGCGTCGGGCTTCAGCGTCGTGCGCGACCTGGTGGGCCACGGCATCGGCGTGGAGTTTCACGAAGAGCCGCAGGTGCCCAACTACGGAAAGCCGAAGAGAAAGGAGAAGCTCGTGCCGGGGCTCACGATCGCGATCGAACCGATGGTGAACATCGGCGGCCCGGCGACGAAGACACTGTCCGACCGCTGGACGATCGTTACGCTCGACGGCAGCCTCTCTGCTCATTTTGAGCATACGGTCGCGATTACGGAAAACGGGCCGCTCGTGCTGACTCGCGCGTAGCGGCGCGCCTCCAGCGGCGCGCGCTACGGTCTCACGTACCGCTTCTCCATCTCATCGAGCTTCGCCTGCGCCTTCACTGAGAATGGCGACGGGCGCCCGTGCTTCCGTTCGGCCGCCGCGTAGATGCGCAGCAACGCGAACGGGTCATACACCGCCGGCAGAAGCGAGTCGACCCCAAACGTCTCGGCGATCTCGCGCGCGATGTACGCGCCGTTCGGATGGCCGTTCGACCAGAACAGTGCGCGTGCACGCTGGCCGACGACGGCGGCCTTGGTGGAATCGTCCGCGGCGACGACCACGAGCGAGTCGAACGTCTTCAACAGCGCGGGAGTCTTGTCGTACGCGGCGTTGTAGCGCGGCGGATACCACGCGAGCGCGCCGGACGTCGCCGGCAGCGGATGCGGCTTGTCGATCTGATCGGCGATGCCCTCGTTGCGCAACGAGCGGATGGCGCCGTACAGCGCGGCATCGTACTGCATGTTGGCCGTGCGCACCGACCGATCCACCGTCGCGACATACGCGTGATGAAACTCGTGCGAGATCAACGGCACGAGGCCATTCTCGATCACGAACAACGGATCGAGCAGCACGCCGCCGTCGAGCGCGTAGCCGTCGTCGGCGAAGACCGCGAACGCGATGAACGGCGCTGGAGTCTTCTCGGTCGTTCCGGCGGGCAGATAGCGGGCGGCCGCCCGCACGCCGAGTGCGATGCTGTCGGCGATCGAGCGACTGAGCGCGTCGCGGGCGCGCATGACGGCGTCGCGCTGGTCGTACGCGCGCAGCAGGTGCCGAATCGCGAGGCTCTGGTCCGACTCGACGGCGAGCAGGCTGTCGCGCTTTGGCTTCATCGATGGCTTGAACGCGGTGGCCATGGAGACGCGGATCGACCGGTTCTGCTTCCAGACGAGTTGATAACCCGGCGTCGCGAGCATGGCGTTCCACTCAACTGGTGAGGGGTCGCGATCGCTCCGCAGGATGTCGGCGATGCGATAGAACGCGTCGATCGCCGTCATGTCGACTCCCGTCGCGGGCAGCGGCGGCCATTTGCCTGGATCGATGTCGTTCGGCGCCGCGGACGCGCGAGACGAGGCGAGCGCGGCTCGAATGGCGGCGATGTCCGTGGCGTGCGTCCGGACCGCTTGGGTCTCGCGGCACTGCGTGTCGATGGCCTGCAGCACGCCCGCGGTCTCGGACTCGCCCATCCGGCCGAGCGCGTAGCCGCCGCCGATCAGGAAACCGCACTTCTCTTCAATCGTTTTCGCCGCGTCGAGCCCGCGCTTGGCGGTGCGAGCGGCGTCCGCGAACTGACCCGCGCGGTTCAGCATCATCACGCTGTCGGCGAGCGACGCCTGGCCGTGTTGCGCCGGTTGTCCTGTTTGCTGGGCGAGCAGGGCGGCGGGGAACAGCACGGCGAGAGCGACGCGGCGCATGGAGGCTCCGGAATGGACGGGATTACCCAGCAGAACGGACGTTCGCGGGGAAAAGTTGCGTCCGGCGCCCGGGCCCGAACGGCAGCATCCGGGCCTTCTGGCGCGTAGTTCCATGGGGTAAACTCCCTTGATCCCCACCAAGAAATTCCCAGGCAAGCCCCAAGAAAGCCCCAAGAAAGCCCCACCTTCCGGAGGTTCTGGATGTCGATGCGGTCATACCGCACCTGGCGCTCCGCCGTTGCCCTGCCGCTGATCTTCGCGGCGATCACGGCCGGTTCCCTCAGCGCCCAGGGTCATATCACGACGCCGAAGGAGTTCTTCGGCCACAACATCGGCGACGACTGGTTCCTGCCCAACTACGACCAGTTCGCGGCGTACTGGCACAAGATGGATCAGGAATCCGACCGCATGCAGGCGGTGGAGATCGGCAAGACGAGCGAAGGCCGCCCGCAGCTCGCCGCCATCATCACCGATCCGGCGAACTTCAAGCTATTAAAAAAATATCAAGATATTTCTCTCAAGCTCGCCAAGGGTGAGAACCTCACCGACGAGCAGGCGCACCAGCTGGCGAAGGAAGGCAAGGCGGTGGTGTGGTTCGACGGCGGGCTGCACGCCACGGAAGTCGTGGGGGCCAACCAGCTGATCGAGACCACGTACCAGCTCATCTCGCGCAACGACGACGAGACGAAGCGCATTCTCCGGGACGACATCATCCTGGCGGTGCACGTCAATCCCGACGGCATGCAGCTCGTCGCGAACTGGTACATGAAGGACAAGGACACGCTCGCCCGCAACATGAACATCCCGCTGCTCTACAATCACTACGCGGGACACGACGACAATCGCGACTCGTTCATGTCGAACCTGGCCGAGACCAAGAACATCAATCATTTCATGTTCTGGGACTGGCATCCGGTGATCATGTACAATCACCACCAGACGGGCCCCGCGGGCACGGTGATCTTCACGCCGCCGTTCCGCGATCCGTTCAACTACAACATCGATCCGATGATCGTCATGGGGCTCGACGCCGTCGGCTTCGCGATCCATCAGCGCTTCCTCGAGGAGAACAAGCCCGGCTTCACCATGCGCTCGGGCTCGAGCTACTCGACGTGGTGGAACGGCGGCCTGCGGACGATCGGCTACTTCCAGGGCATCGTCGGCATTCTCACCGAGATCATCGGCAACCCGACGCCGACGCGCATTCCGTTCATTCCCGAACAGCAGTTGCCGCGCGGCGACCTGCCGGCCCCGGTCGCGCCGCAGGTCTGGCACTTCCGCCAGTCGATCGACTACTCCGTCTCGGCCAACTACGCGATCTTCGATTACGCGAGCCGGTATCGCGAGACGCTGCTCTATGACAAATATCTCATGGCGAAGCACGCCATCGAGAAGGGCAGCCACGACAACTGGACGGTGAGCGGCAAGGTGATCGCCGCGGCCGAGCAGGCGTTGAATGGCAACGCGGAACAGGCGGGCGCGCCTGCGAACGGCGCAGGGCGTGGCGCTCGCGGGGGTCGTGGTGCGGCTGGGGCGAACGGCGGCGCGGATGTCGTGGTCGGTGGCGCGCCGGATCGCGGCGGCCGCGGCAACGATGCGGCGGGTTTAAAGGTTTGGAATGACGTCGTGCACAATCCGGCGACGCGGGATGCGCGGGGCTACATCATCCCCAGCGACCAGCCCGATTTCCCGACGGCGACGAAGTTCGTCAACACGCTGCGGCACGTCGGCGTGACGATCGAGCAGGCAACCGCGGCGTTCAGCGTGAACGGCAAGCAGTATCCCGCCGGCTCGTACGTCATCAAGACCGCGCAGGCGCCGCGCGCGCAGATCCTGGACATGATGGAGCCGCAGGATCACCCGAACGACTTCGCCTATCCGGGCGGCCCGCCGAAGCGTCCGTACGACAACGCCGGCTGGACGCTCGCCTACACGATGGGCGTGCAGTTCGATCGCATCCTGGACGGCTTCGACGTGCCGAACACGACGAAGATTCAGGGGCACGAGCTCGCGAAGCCGCTGCCGGGCAAGGTCAATGCTGAACAGGGCGCGCAAGGGTACTTGCTCTCGCACAGCTACAACGACGCGGTGACGGTGATCAACCGCGCGTTCAAGGCGGGCGCCGACGTGTACTGGCTCAAGTCGCCGATGACCGCGAACGGCAAGACGTATCCCGCGGGCACGTATTACATCGGCGCGAACGGCAAAGCCGTCGTCGACAAGGCGGCGCAGGAGCTGGGTGTCAGCTTCGACGCCACCACCCAGCGCCCCGGCGCGGACGCTCAGAAACTTTCGGCGAAACGTGTCGCGTTGCTCGATCGTTTCGGCGGCTCGATGCCCAGCGGGTGGACGCGTTTAGAGTTTGAGAATTTCGAGGTTCCTTATACGGTCGTGTACCCGAAGGACATCGACGCGGGCGATCTCAAGTCGAAGTACGACGTGATCATCTTCCCGAGCGACATGACCATTCAGGGTGGCGTGCAGGGCGTGGGCGGCGGCCGTCGCGGCGGCGGCGGTGGATTCGGCGGCGGCAACAACGCCAACATCCCCGCGGAATATCAGAAAATGCTCGGCAACCTCACGGCGGCGACCAGCCTTCCGCAGCTCAAGAAGTTCGTGGAGGAGGGCGGCGTGATCGTGGCGAGCGGCGGCGCGACGAACCTGGCGTATCAGCTTGGGTTGCCCGTCGAGAATCACCTCGTGGTGCGGAGCCCGGGCGAGCCGGACCGCGCGCTCTCGGGCGAGGAGTATTACGTGCCGGGTTCGGTGTTGCGCGTCGCGGTGGACAACACGCTGCCGATCGGCGAGGGGATGCCGGCGCAGGCCGACGTGTTCTTCGACAACGACCCGGTGTTCCGTCTCAAGCCCGACGCGATGGCGAAGGGCGTGCGGCCGATCGCGTGGTTCGACAGCAAGACGCCGCTGCGCAGCGGGTGGGCGTGGGGCGAGAACTATCTCGAGGGTGGTGCGGCGGCGATCGAGGCCTCGATGGGCCGTGGGAAGGTGTACTTGTTTGGACCGGAGATCACGTTCCGCGGGCAGCCGCATGGATCGTTCAAGTTCTTGTTGAACGGGATCTATGCGCCGACGCAGAACACGCAGCCGGTCGTGCCGTAAGCGTTTGGTAAAGAGCATTTGCTGAATAGCATTTGCTAAAGCCCGTCAAGACGCCCGCCGAGGTTCACTGCTCGGCGGGCGTTTTTTGGTGTGATGGGCGGATTATCGCCAGTCTGGAGAGGCGTCTCATGACCGAGCTGTCCGACGCGATTCGCTTTCCCTTCTCGTTCGATCCCGAGCGTTTGCGTGCCGATCTTGCCGTCGCGGGCGCCGACGGCTGGACCGAGCATTTCGTCCAGCGCAACTTCGACGGCTCGTGGTCGGCGATCGCGTTGCGTGGTCCGGCGAACGCGACGCATCCCGTGCAGATGATTTATTCGGATCCGACCTGCGCGGCATTCCGCGACACGCCAGTGCTCGAGCGGTGTGCCTACTTTCGCGAGGTGCTCGCCTCGTTCGCGTGCGAGTTGCAGGCAGTGCGGCTGATGCAGCTGGCGTCGGGTTCGGTGATTCACGAGCATCGGGACCATGATCTGTCGATCGAGCAGGGACATGCGAGAATTCACATCCCGGTGATGACGAATCCGAACGTGACGTTTCTGTTGAATGGGCGGCGCGTGGTGATGGCGGAGGGCGAGTGTTGGTATTTGCGGTTGGCGGATCCGCATGCGGTGAGGAATGATGGGGCGGCGGCGCGGGTGCATCTGGTGATCGATGCGGTGGTGAATGGGTGGCTGGTGGGGCAGCTCGGTGGTGAGACGGATCGGCGTGCGTCGGATGGATCTGGTGTATCGGTAACGACGTTTTGATTCGGCGCGCGGCGTTTTGGTGTGCCCCTCGGCCAACGGCTACGCGATTATAGGCTCTGGATCATGCGGCGAGGGGATATGTTCGGGGGGGCGAAGTGACGGCGGGTTGCGAGATGACTGCCTCGCCTCGCTTGCTCGCGAGCGTTCGGCGTTGCGCGCGCGAGCGTCGGTTCAGCCGACGGACGGAAGACGCGTACGTCTATTGGATTCGCCGATTCGTGCTGGCGAACGACACGCGGCATCCGTCCGAGCTGACGACGGCGGACGTGCGCCGATTTCTATCGTCGCTTGCGGTTGATGCCGGCGTCGCCGCCTCCACGCAGAATCAGGCGCTCGCGGCGCTCAAATTCCTCTATGACCGTGTGCTCGAATTGCCGATTGGTGACTTGAGTGCGCTCACCCCGGCGCGTCGCCCGAGACGGCTACCGGTGGTGCTGACACCCGCGGAAGTTCGTGCCGTTTTCGAGAAGCTCGAACTCCCGGTCCGATTGTGCGGGATGCTGATGTACGGATCTGGACTCCGCGTGAGCGAGTGTCTGTCGCTTCGCGTGAAGGATATTGATACGACGCGCCGCGAGATCACGGTAGTCGGCGGGAAAGGCGACAAGGACCGCCGGACGCCGATGGCGATATCGTGTGTAACGCCGCTCGACGCCTGGCTGGCGGCACGGAGAACGGAGTTCGAGGCGGATACGAGGCTGAGGATCGTCCCGACGGCAATCTCGGCGAGCCTATTGCGCAAGTATCCGGCGCTGGAGACCGCATGGGGGTGGCAGTATGTCTTTCCGGCGTCGCGGACGCTGATCGATCGCGGCGGCCGACGTCGCCGTCATCACTTGCACGAGTCGGTTGTGCAGCGGGCCTTCGCGACGGCGGTGCGGCGGTCGGGCATCGCGAAGCGGGCCACGTGCCATTCGCTCCGTCATTCGTTCGCGACGCCCTTGTTGGAGAGCGGATCGGATATTCGGACGGTGCAGGAGCTGCTGGGGCACACGGATCTCCGGACGACGATGATCTATACGCATGTGAGTGCGACGGGGGTGTTGGGTGAGGAGTCCTGGGGATGGGTTGTAGAGGGGGGCGCGGCGGGAGGTGGGGTCGGAATCGGAGTGCGCGGGGATGGCGGGGGCGCAAGGCTTGGTGGCAAAGGGCGATGTTAGACTTTACCGTTAAACGCCGCTATTGAGGCGCGCCATCAAACCCCGCTATTAAACGCCGCTATTAAACACCGCAGTCCAATTGGCGTTATACCGCCAGAGAGCACTACTGCTTGTGTCAAATGCTGAGGGGAAGAGCCGCCCCGTCGCTCCGGCCCATGTGCGCCGGCCCCGCGCCTGGACGGCCCACAGAATTTGGACAAGTCGTTGGGTCGCTGCGCCACGCGCCTGCGCCGCGGCCCGCGCCTGGACGGCCCAACCATCTCGATCGAATCGTTCGGTATCGCGCCACGCGCTTGCGCCGGCGAGTTCCTCGCGCCGGAGCGAGGCGGGGTGATTCCCGGAACTCTTTTGCGTGACGCGAGCCTTCGGCGCGGCCCCTTGTGCGGCGCGGCGGTATAACGAACGCTGAAGCTGACGAGTTCTGCATCTCGGCAGGTTGGCGCCCGCCGGCATCTCGATTTAGTCTTTCGGTATTGCCCCTTGAAGGCTCGCAGCTTAGCTCGGGCGTTAGAGCGACGACACGCACTTATCGCGATTCAACCACCTAGGCATCGATGACCGAATCACCCGTCAGTCCGTGTCCAAACTGTACGGGCACGAATCTCTACCGGTCGCCGACGACGGCGAACAGTGCCTACGGCCCGGCGCTCCTCCCAGGACTCGCGAGAATGTTTCGGCCCGCCCAGCTGGAGGTTGTCGTGTGCGAGGATTGTGGTCTCGTCCGTCTGTTCGCTGGCGAGGCCGAACGCGCGCGACTCTCAAGGGGGGCGACCTGGACGCGACTCTGACCAGTCGTCGGTATCGCCCACCCGCGCTCTAACGAACGCTGAAGCTGACAAGGAATCTGCGGATTGCGCCGGGCTGCGCCCGGCGCTCCTATTAGACTTCCTTGCAGCTTAGCTAGGGCGTTAGGTAGCTACATGACTTCTCTGTGGTGCCGGGTATGACGCTTACGCTGTGGCGTGGCGAGCATCCGATTGGCGAACTTTGGCCACGCACAACGCCGCGTGACGCGCTGGATCGGCGAGCGGGCAGACCGCCGGCATTTTCGGCTTTTCTCGTTCGCGCACCTGATGCTCCGTGGTGTGAAGGAGTGTGGCAAGTTGCCGCGCGGGTTCCCGGCATCGGCGTGCAGCAGTACCCGGTTGAGCGAGATATCGTGGCCGAGCGCAGCCATCGCGCGGCGCAGTCCGAGCCCACCTCTTCAGGCGCCCTTCACCCCGCGTCGCCGGAGGAGGCGGTCGGAGTTCCGGCCGCGGAGCAGCTCACGGTTCGAGATACGGCGGGCAAGGTGTACCTTCCGCTCCAAATCACACTTCAAGAAAGTCGATTTGAGCCGCAGCACGAGGATGAAGTCCGTCGGGAGGCGCCTGCGGAGGCCATTGTCGAGGGCGTCATCTGGACCGCCTTCATCGTCTTTGCGTCTGACAGGGATGCGCCAGCTACCTAACGAACGCTGAAGCTGACAAGGAATCTACGGATTGCGCCGGGCTGCGCCCGGCGCTCTTATTAGACTTCCTTGCAGCTTAGCTAGGGCGTTATACCGCCAGAGAGCACTACTGCTGCTGTCAAATGCTGAGGGGAAGAGCCGCCCCGTCGCTCCGGCCCATGTGCGCCGGCCCCGCGCCTGGACGGCCCACAGAATTCGGACAAGTCGTTGGGTCGCTGCGCCACGCGCCTGCGCCGCGGCCCGCGCCTGGACGGCCCAACCATCTCGATCGAATCGTTCGGTATCGCGCCACGCGCCTGCGCCGGCGAGTTACTCTCGCCGGGTCGAGGCGACATGCTTTCCCGTTGCTTCTGCGCGTGAACGAGGCTTCGGGGCGGCCTCTCGTGCGACGCGGCGGTATAACGAACGCTGAAGCTGACGGGTGCCGACTGCAATCTGGCGTCGTCCGTCGTTAGCGTATTGTGATCGGACTGGTTTCCTCTTTGAAGGCCCGCAGCTTAGCTCGGGCGTTATACCGCCAGAGAGCACTATTGCTTCTGTCAAATGCTGAGGGGAACAGCCGCCCCGTCGCTCCGGCCCATGTGCGCCGTCCCCGCGCGTGGACGGCCCACCGATCGCGGTGAAGTCGTTGGGTAGCTGCGCCACGCGCCTGCGCGAGGGCCGCGCGCCCAGACGGCAAAGAGATCGCGGTCGGGCATCAGGTCTCGCGCCACGCGCTTGCGCCGGCGAGTTTCGCTCGCCGGATCGAGGCGCGGTGAATTCCGGAGCTCGGCCGCGTAACGCGGGCCTTCGGCGCCGCCCCTCGTGCGACGCGGCGGTATAACGAACGCTGAAGCTGACGGGTGCCGACTGCAATCTGGCGTCGCGCCCGTCGTTAGCGTACTGTGATGGGCAAGTTTCCCCCTTGAAAGCCCGCAGCTTAGCTAGGGCGTTAGGTGGCTATACACATCGCTTCACGGCCGGAGGCCCAGCATGCACGGCGATGCCATTCCAGCAGTCGCAGCGATCATCAGCATCATCATCGCACCTGCCGCCGCGCTCAGTTGGCGCGTCATGCGGAAGCGCGCTCTCCGGCGGAACGCTGCCAACGCATGTGGCGTCTGTGGAACTCCCTGGACCGATATCGGTGTCGCCGCCCACGAGCATCAGGTTCATGGCGTGCGGATTTGCGCGCCGTGTGCCCATCGTCTGCGCCGGCGAACCGTCGTCGAGTTCGCTGCGCTCGCGCTCACCACGGCGATCACCGCAGGCATCACTGCGGTGGCATTTCCGAAATATCTGCCATGGACACCGTGGTGGGCCATGGTGTGGCTAGCGTCGCCTCCGGTCCTAATGGCTGCCGCGACCAGCTGGACGATTCATCGCATGAAGATGCTGAACCGTCAGAACTCCTCGCACTCCGGAGACGGGCCGGCGGAGCTCGGAGAGACGAAGTGGCACGAAGCGCCGCGACATCAGCGCGAGGTTACGGATCGCGACCGGAAGCTTCTCGCGCAAGCCACCTAACGAACGCTGAAGCTGACAAGCGATCTAGTGAATTGCGCCGGCTGCGCCGGCGCTTCTTATTTGAATCGCTTGCAGCTTAGCTAGGGCGTTATATGGCCACGACCTTTCGCGGACCGCACGCCCGCGCTTGCTCCAATTCGCGCGGCGCGGCACTTTTCAGACATGGCTGACACCCCGAATATCAAAGCGGACGCCCGGCAACTCGTCGAGGCGCTCCCCGAGACGGCGACGTGGGACGACTTGGCCTACGAAGTGTACGTGCGCCAAGCCGTGGAAACTGGCCTTGCTGATGCCGACACCGGCCGCACCGTATCGCACGAGGATGCCATGGCCCGCGTCCGCAGCCGCATTCGTCGCGCGTCGTGACCTTCGCGCTCCGCTGGACGGAGCACGCCGTAGGGCAGCTCGGGGCGATCGCCGAGCATATTAGTCTCGTCTCCCCGGTGTATGCCGAGCAGCTCCTCGACCGAATTGTCCAGCGCCTTCGCCAGGCTCAGGCCTTTCCGGAATCGGGCCGCCGCGTTCCCGAGGCCGCAACCCTCGGCGTTCGCGAGCTCATCGACTTTCCATATCGCCTCATCTACCGCGTACATGGTGACACCGTCGAGGTGGTCGCCGTCGTTCACGGTCGCCAAGACCTCATCGCCCATCTGCCACGCTGAGATCGCGTGGCGGCCATATAACGAACGCTGAAACTGACAAAGGGTTTATTGAATTGTGCATGCTGCGCATGCACTCTTGTTTGATCCCTTTGCAGCTTAGCTAGGGTGTTAGGCAGCCATTTGAACGTTCTTGTTGATTCAGACTGGACCAGATATGCGTCGCGCCACCTCGATCCTACTTGTTGCGCCGTTGATGTTGTCGTCTCGAGTCGTGCGAGGCCAGGGCAGGGACACTGCCTCGACATTCTTGACGGGCACCTGCCCGACGCGGTCCGCGGACTCCGTGAAGTGGGACCAAGTCGTCACAACTCCGGATCAGCCAGCGCACTTGTTACCGGAGCCCCGTCCGCAATTTCCCATGTCGGTTCATCGAGACGGCTACAAAGGCAAGGTCGTGTTGGGCATGGTAATTGACACCTCGGGGCGAGTGATGGCCGGGACAGTATCAGTTACAGCATCCACCGATCCGACGTTGAGCGCATGGGCGTGCCTCGTCGCCGGCGACCTCCGATTCACCCCGGCCCTCGTTGCGAACAGGCCAGTCAACGCACTGAGCGAGCAGCCGCTGAGCTTTACCGCGACTGTAATCCGACGTCGTCCGCCGGCGCTTTACCTGAAGCTGCCATAAGCAAAGCTCCGGCGCGATGCTGCCTAACGAACGCTGAAGCTGACGGGCGATTTAGGGATTGCGAATGCTTCGCATTCGCTCTTATTCTGTTCGCCCGCAGCTTAGCTCGGGCGTTAGGCGACGCCAGACGGCATCGACGCAGACCGACAAATCATTGTCCTGGAGACCGCATGCCAAAAGTGGACGTCTATCCCGTCGGCCGATGCGAGAACTGCGGTGCGCGCGTTATGTCGGATTACTCGCTTCGCAACTGTAGTGCGTGTGGCACGTCGCTATCCCCGGATACCGTCGAGATTCTCCGAGTAAAAGGCGCGCTCGACAAGCCAGGGGGCAACAAGAGTGTCGTCGGAGGACAAGCGTATTCACCTTCGGCAAGCACCCCTGGGGGTCGACCGAACCCTGCGTTGCGTCGCTACAGTGACGCGTATCTAGTCGCGCGCACGATCGTCGCCGTTGGCACGACGGTAAAGATCATTGGTGTCGTCCTGGGTATCCTTATCGCGGTTGCTGGATTATTGACGGGGCAGGGTGGCGTTGTTGCTGCCGCGGTGATCGGGGGTGTGGTAGCCGGAGTGACGCTGTATGTCACGGGCGTATTGGTGTCGTCGGTTGGACAATTGCAACAGGCGACACTTGATAGCGCGGTTAACTCATCACCGTTCCTGACCGACATCGAGCGCGCGACGGCGATGTCTCTGCCGGTCCAGTTTCCGTCATGACTACCGCTTAGGCACCGCGTCGCCTAACGAACGCTGAAGCTGACAAGCGATCTATTGAGTTGTGCGGGCTTCGCCCGCACTCTTATCTGACTCGCTTGCAGCTTAGCTAGGGCGTTAGATTGCCACAGGCATCCCGAAGAGGACCGTTAGATGTCCATGCAGCTCACATTGGAAGTTGAACGCGAAGAAGATGGCCGCTGGATCGCCGAGGTCCCTGACCTCGCCGGGGTGCTCGCGTACGGCGGTTCACGCGACGAGGCCGTCGCACGTGCCGAAGCGCTAGCGCTCCGTGTGCTTGCGGACCGACTCGAGCACGCCGAAGTGGGCCCGGATCTCTTCAGCGTCACGTTTCGGGCAGCATAGCTCGTGAGCACGTGGCCGGCCGCGAAGGCAAAGCGCGTTCTCGCCGCGCTCCTTCGAATTGGCTGGCAGATCAAGCGGGAGCGCTCCTCGCACAAAATGCTCAGCCGCGACGGCTTTCCGGATTATGTGTTCGCTTTTCACGACTCCGAAGAGATTGGCCCGCGAATGCTCGCGCGCATCGCGCGCCACACTGGCTTGAGGCCTGAAGATCTCTGATCGGGCAATCTAACGAACGCTGAAGCTGCCAAAGCGGTTATTGAATTGTTGCGGCTTCGCCGCAACTCTTATCCGATCGCTTTGCAGCTTAGCTGAGGCGTTAGGTAGCGACATCGTCCACAACCGGCATGTCTCCTCGCACATTTATTTGTCGTCACTGTGGCAGCATTCGGCGGCGGGAGGCGCGCATCTGGATCTCGGCGCCTCCGACGCCTCGTATGTGGCCTCATTGCCATGAGCAGGCGATGGAACTCTTGACCCATGTCGAGGCCGCCGGTGCGGCGAAATTGACGCGGACCGAGCGCCTCCGATGGCTCGCCCATGGGAAGCAGGTGCTTCGGCGGCCGGGCAATCGCTGGGTCGCCGCGCTCACCACGCGAGCCGAAGGGCGGGCGAAGAGCCAACGAGCGGCGTACGAGGAAGCAACTCGCGCAGGAGTGCTGACATCGTCGACGCAAAAGCGCAAGCATCGCGGTCCCGCTACCTAACGAACGCTGAACCTGGCAGAGGAGCTATTGAATTGTTTGCCGCTGCGCGGCAAACTCTTATATGAATCCTCTGCAGGTTAGCTCAGGCGTTAGCTGGCACCCACACGCGTCTCGGAGGGAGAGCATGCCTGACCCATCGGGTGTCGGCGATACACAGCCGACGCGCCGGACAAGTTGGCTCATTGGCCTGGCGTCTCTCGGCGCTGCGATTACTGGCGCGTTCGCACTGGTTGTGGGTCTCGTTGCGTTTCTATCCGGGCAGTGGCAGGCAGCCGGTATTTGTCTCCTCGCTGCAAGCGTGGCCTTTGGCGCGCTCGCCAACGCGATGCTGCGACGATAGTGCGCTCAGATCAACGTGCTCGTTCCGTGCCACCTAACGAACGCTGAAGCTGACGAGTTCTGCATCTCGGCAGTGTGGCGCCCCTCGGCATCGCGCTTTAGTCTTTTGGTATGCGCGCCCGTCGGGCTCGCAGCTTAGCTGGGGCGCTAGAAGCCATCAACTCCTATGCTCATCAAGACTGCCATGGTCGCCCTATGTGTGACCGCGCATGCACTGTTCAGCCAAGTACCTCGGTTTCAGCCGCCTGTCCAAGCGGCCGCGCGGAGTCGTACTATGGCAACCGACAAGGCACCTTTGATTGTCAGCGGTGCCGTCGCCGTGTCGCGCGCGCCAAGCTGAGACAGCCGCCGTAGCCGGAGCTATCATCGGCGCTGTAGTTGGTCTATTCGCCGGCGCCACCGTCCCGGTCGGCTGCGAGGTCGGCGGCTGTCATAAACGGAATGCGCGACTCACGGCAGTCCTGGGACTCGGCGCCGTGGGCGCGGCGACTGGAGCGGCTCTCGGCGCGCTGATCGGTGTGATAGTGCGGAGCGAACATCCGCCGACGTATTCAAGTCCGGCCCGCCGGCATCCTAACGAACGCTGAAGCAGACAAAGGATCTGTTGATTTGTTTGCGGCTGCGCCGCAAACTCTTATATGGCTCCTTTGCAGCCTAGCTAAGGCGTTCGGCATCAAGTACGCATCGGCGTACATTTCAGGACCACACGGAGACATCGATGCAGCTGGAGCTGACAGCCGTCTTTAAGCCGGCCGACGAGGGTGGATACATCGCGTTCGTCGAGGAACTGCCGGGAGCCAACACGCAGGGTGAGACGCTCGAGGAAGCGCGCGCCAACCTGCGGGAAGCCGCGGAACTTGTCATCGAGGCCAATCGGGCGCTCGCCGAAGAGCAGCTCAGGGGCGCCGAGGTTATTCGTGAGCCGCTGCGCCTCACCGCCTAGTGAAGTGCATTGAAGTGCATTGAAGCGCAGTGATCTCATTCGGTACTCAGAATCGCATGGCTGTCGACTTCTTCGGGAAGGCGGCAGCCATTCAGTTTTCCTGAATCCGGAGGTCTGAAGATTTCGACGGTTCCGCGCCATCGGAAGATCAAAGAGTTCTTCGCACGAAAGATCTGCCGCGATTTGGAGGTCCCGGAGCCTTGAACGAACGTTGAAGCTGACAAGGAACGCTATTGAATTGTTGCGGCTGCGCCGCAACTCTTATTTGATCGCTTTGCAGCTTAGCTAGGGCGTTAGGTTGCCACCCGCATCGCGAGGTGAACACGTTGATGATTCGTCGTGTGCGCGCTGCCGTCATACTCGGCCTTACCTGGGCAGTCCCGCGGGCGCTCGCAGGCATCGCCTTCATTACGTGGCGCGTGTTTCTCGGCTCTCCGCGCCTCGCGTTCCCGTGGAGTTACTGGCCGCGCATGGCCACGACCAGCGCGTTGACGCTCGGGGTCTTCGGATTCGTCGCCGGGGTAGTGTTCGCGCTGACGGTTCGCAAGACGGTCGGCGCGCGGACGCTCGATGATCTGTCGCCTGGTTATGCGGCGCGGTGGGGAGCGACCGCGGGGGCGGCTTCCATCGCCGCGGTTGCGTTAACGGGCATCGTTGCATGGCCGCTCCTTGTTGTTGGAGGTGCTTTGTTCGCGATTGTCGGCGCAGGATCGGCGATGGCGACGCTCGCCATGGCGCAACGAGCTGACGCGCCGATGAAGTCACTGACGCGTTGACAGTGCGCCCCGATTGCTATCGATAACGCGGCACCCTGACGAACGCTCAAGCTGACGGGTGATTCTTGGAGTTGCGCGACGCTGCGCGCCGCACTCTTATATGGCTCACCCGCAGCTTAGGTAAGGCGTCAGGTGACCATCTAGCCACAAGGTACGACCAATGCCGCGCTCCCTCGCGCAGATTGAAAGCCTCGCGGTGACGCCGTTCATTCTATTGGTCGCTGCGATCGCCGGCACAGTTCAAGCGATTCCGATGTTTCTACATATCGGCCGGCTCAATCTTGCGAGCGCACGCTTCGTCGAGGTCGCCGCGATCACCGGCCTCGCGGTGCTCAATTGGACCGGCGCAGCAGTCCTCTGGTGGTTTGCCGTTCGACGTCGTCAGTATGCTATCTGGCTCACCGCGCTCCGCGTGACTGTCGCCTTGGCTGCGGCCGATTTGTTCATGGATAGCCTCGGGTACGTTGCTGCCTCGATCGAAACGCGTGGCGAGTTCGCGATTGCTCTCGGGCGCGCGCTTCCGGGGCTCTCTCGGGTCCGGTCGGCATCGCGCTACTTCGGAGTCCGTTTTGGTTTGTTGAAGCCCTCGTACTCATCGCCGTTGGTCGGGTCGTGCTGCACATGGACGTGCTCGTCCAGCCGTCACCCGTCGCCGCGCCCCGGCTGAACAGCCGTGATGATGGGTAGCAGAGGCCTAACCAACCCTGATCCTGACAGAGAATTTATTGAATTCGTATTTGCTGCTGCGCAGCAAACTCGTATGGTTCCTCTGCGGGTAGCTGAGGCGCTCGGTCGCGAACAGACGTAATAGAACACTCATAGTCGTCCGTCTGGCGCTTGGGCGCCCGATTCGGCATATCTAAGCATGGGCTTCTCCATTCGGCAAAGCGTTCGGGTCGGTCCCCTGCGATTCAATCTTTCAAAATCCGGTGTTGGGGTATCCGCCGGCGTTCCAGGGTTTCGCGTCGGCATGGGCCCTCGCGGCAACTACGTTCATGCGGGCCGCGGCGGGTTCTACTATCGAGCGACGCTTCCCTCGCACCGGACAGCGAGACCGGCACCTGGTCCGTCGTTCACGCAATCGCCGCGTGCCACATTGCAGCCATCGCTCGGACGGCCCACGCTCGGCCCAGACGTCGAGATCGAGAGCGGACCTGTCGTCGAGATGCGGGATGAATCGGCCGAGGGACTCCTGGCAGAGCTCATCGCGAAGCGGTCGCTTGCTCGGTTCGGGCCGCTGGTTCTCGTCCTCGCAGTGTTGGCGTTCGCATTTGCCTCGCTGCAGCTACTCGTGATCGGGCAACTGTTGGTCGGGGTGGTGGCAGTCACGGCGACGGTTACCGCGTTCATCACCGATACGATGCGGAAGACCACCGTCATTCTGTACGAATTCGACACGGATGCCGAGGCATCGTTCCAGGGCCTAGATCTCTGACCGCCTGAAAAGATTCGTAATATTGCTTGTGAGGCCGGCAGGGTCCAATCTATACTTTGACCATGCCACGTCCTCCCGCGTCGTTCCGACTGAAGTCGCAGGACACGAAGGAGTTACAGACGTTGTTGCATGGCGGAGTCCAGCAGGTGCGCGTGGTCCTTCGCGCGATGGCGTTGCTGCGA